>JAAUSG010000333.1 GCA_012034055.1 Leptolyngbyaceae cyanobacterium RU_5_1
CTCTCTGTGATTGAACGAGCCGTCGTTGCAATCAGCACCCACACGTTGACTCAGGAATTGCGTCAGCAGGCACAACGGGAAGCCCATACGCTCAAGGGGTCACTGGGGTTGTTTGGGCTGGAGGAAGCTGCTCAACTATGTCGCGAAATTGAGCAGCTCCTGAGAGCCTCTGATGGACTGAGTCAGTCTCAAGTTGAGCAATTGTCAAGGTTGGTGAAGACCGTGTGGCATCAGCTTGGAACTCACACGCTGGATCAAAATCGTATTTCGATTGCTGACGTTTCTATGCAATTGGAAACTGTGCAATTGGAGACTGTGCAATTGGAGGAAATGCCGCGATTCGTGCTGTTAATTGTGGATGATGATGTGGCTTTGGCAGAGCAGATTGCACGGGCGGCGATCGCTCACAATATCCAGGCAATCACGGTGACAAGTTTGGCTCAAGCACGGGCAGCGATCGCTCACACTCCTCCCCAGATTGTCCTGCTGGATCTGACGTTTGCCGATTCAGCCGCCAGTGGATTGGAACTGCTGGAAGAACTGTCCGTCCAGCAGCCGTCTATTCCAGTTGTGGTGTTTACTGCTCAAGAAGCGTTCGTGGATCGGGTGCGAGTCGCACAATTGGGGGGTAAGGGATTTTTGCAGAAACCGATCGCGCCGACTCAGGTGGTGGAAGCGATCGTTCAGGTGATGCAGCATTCGACTACCAGCGAGGCAATGCTGTTGGTTGTGGATGATGATCCGGCGATTCTGGCAACCCTGCGCACGCTGCTGGAGCCGTGGGGATTTCAGGTGACGCTACTCGATGATCCAACCCAATTCTGGGATACCTTGGAGCGCATCCATCCCGATTTGCTGATTCTCGACATTGAGATGCCAGGATTTAACGGAATTGAGTTGTGTCAGGTGGTGCGCAATGATTTGCGCTGGGCAGAATTACCGATTCTGATTCTGTCAGCGCACAATGATGATCACACCCTCCAGCGCGTGTTTATGGCAGGGGCGGATGATTACGTCAGCAAGCCAATCCGGTCGGCAGAACTGGTTGCACGGGTGTTGGGTCGGCTAGAACGGTCAAAACTGCGGCAAAAACTGCGCCGGTTGGAGGGTTAACACCGATTTTAGATTTTGGATTGACGATTGTGGATTCAACAACATGCAAACGTTCGTTGGCGTAGGGGCGGGTTTAGTAGATGATTAAACGCTTAAACCGGAGGTAATCGGCAAAACCCGCCCGCACAGAAGATTATGGTTTATTAAATTCGCATTCCTAAGTATTCAAGCGGATTTTATATGATTGCTGGGAGGACAATTGCCATGTCTAGAGGTCGGTGTTATGCCATTAATCCCTACCTGGTTGCCGGGCTGTCGGTGTTTGCGGCCACCGTTTTGACTGAACTTCTCGCCCCCTTGCTGGCACCCACGCTCTTGTCCTTGTTTTTGCCGCTGTTGCGATTAGTAGCTGGTACGGCGGATTAAAACCGGGACTCCTGGCAGCTGTGCTCTCTGCCCTGTTCGTTCATTATTTCTTCATTCCCCCAATCCATTCATTCACGACTCTTAGCCTGAGTGATCTGGTGCGGTTGGCAGTCTTTTTGTTAGTCACCACGATCATTAGCTTACTCAACTCCAATTTGCAGGCCGCCAGACGTGAAATTGAACGCCTCAGCGATCGCCAACTGCAAGCCCGAGAAGAACAACTGCGCATGACGCTGCAAGCCGCTCGGATGGGGATTTGGAGCTGGAACATGGCAACCGAGGAGATTACCTGGTCGCCTGAACAGGAACGGCTATTTGGATTCGCGCCAGGGACGTTTGACGGTCGGTATGAAACGTTTGAGGCCTGTCTCCACCTGGACGATCGCGACAAACTAAATCAAGTCGTGCAAACGGCAATTCGGGAACGGAGCGTTTGCATCCATGAATACCGCGTTGTCTGGGCGGATGGCAGTGTTCACTGGCTTGAGGGCAGAGGGTATACCTCTTATGACCAGTCCGGAAACCCGGTGCGCATGACGGGAACGGTGATGGATATTGACGATCGCAAACGCACAGAAGCCGCCCTACTCCAGAGCGAAGAACGTCTGCGTTTGATTTTTCAAGAGATGCCCGTGATGCTGGATGCGTTTGACGCAGCCTGGAACATCATTGCCTGGAACCATGAGTGTGAGCGCGTGACCGGATTCTTAGCAGCGGAGGTGATGCAAAATCCAACCATCATGGAGCGGTTCTATCCGGATGCCGCTTACCGGCAACAGATGACAGTGGCATGGACAGAACGAGGGAACAACTACCGCAACTGGGAGTGGGATATTACCTGTAAGGATGGCAGCACTCGCACCATCTCCTGGTCGAACATCTCAGAACTGTTTCCAGTTTCGGGCTGGGCAAGCTGGGGGATTGGCGTGGATGTGACTGAGCGCAAACGAGCAGAAGCGGAACTCAGGCAATTGAATGTCGAGCTGGAACACCGAGTGGTAGAACGCACGGCTGAGTTGTCTGAAGCCAACGATCGCCTCCAGAAAGAGCTACTTCACCGCAAACGCATTGAACAGGCATTACAACAAAGTGAACTGAAATTCCACGCCGTCTTTGATCAAAGCTTCCTGTTCATGGGATTGCTGCAGCCAGATGGCACCATCTTTGAGGTCAATCAGCGCTCCGATGGATTAACGGTAATCATGGGCGAACCGTTCGTGGGCCGTCCATTTTGGGAACTGGCAATCTGGGGGCGAGAAAAGCAGAACCATCTGAAGCGCGTGATTGAGCAGGTTGTGGCAGGAGAGGTGATGCACCTGGAAATGGACATCCATGCCCTCGATGGCAGTTTGTTGCAAATTGATGGCAATTTCGTAACGCACGACGTGACTGTGAAAGCGGTCAAAAACGCAGCTGGTCAGGTGATGTTTCTGACCATGGAAGGGTGGGATATCAGTAATCTCAAACGCATCGAAAAATCGCTGCAACAAAGTGAAGAGCGCTTGCAGTTTGCGATGGAAGCTTCTAGAGATGGACTTTGGGATTGGAACATTGAAACGGGCGACGTTTATCACAGTCCTCAATATCTGGAGATGTTGGGCTATGCCGCTAGCGACCTTGGAGAATTGGGGCTTAATTTTCAACGTTGGCAGCAACTGATCCATCCAGAGGACAAAGCTTCGGTCTTTGAGCAGCTCAACGCCCACCTGCAGAATGCCTCAATTCAGTATGCGATCGACTATCGAGTTCGCACCAAGTCCGGTGACTGGAAATGGGTTGCTGACTACGGTAAAGTTGTCGTCCGAGATCTCCAAGGTCAGCCCTTGCGAATGATCGGCACCTACCGGGATATCAGCGATCGCAAACAAGCCGAAGCAAGTTTGCACGAGTTTAACCGACGCTGGCAATCGCTACTTGACAATGTGCAATTGATCGTCGTTCAGGTAACCCACGCCGGAACCATAGATTACGTCAATCCCTTTTTCCTGACCCTGACCGGCTATGCTGCAGCAGAGGTATTAGGGAAGTCCTGGTTTGCCCTCTTTCTGCCGTCTTACCTGCGCCCACAAATGAAAACGGTGTTTCAAGAAGTTCTAGAACAGGATTTTCATCCCTACTACCAAAATCCAATTGTCACCCGCACCGGTGAAGAGCGCATGATTGCCTGGAATAACACCCTATTGCGGGATGGGCAGGGCAAACCGATCGGCACAATCAGCATTGGCGAAGACATCACCGATCGCCACAACCTAGAACGCATGAAAGCCGAGTTTCTCTCCGCTGTCAGCCACGAACTCCGCACCCCCTTAACCTCCATCAGCGGCGCATTGGAGTTGCTCGCAACTGGCTTGCTGCAACCCCAGTCTGAACGAGGACAACAAACCATTCAAATTGCCTACACCGAGACCGATCGCCTCACCCGCCTGGTCAACGACATCCTCGACTTAGAACGGCTAGAGTCCGGCAAAATCCGGCTAGAAAAGCACTCCTGCAACCTGTCCGACTTGATGATTCGCGCCGCTGATTTCATGCAGCTTGCCGCCGATCAGTCAACCATCACACTATCTGTGACTCCCCTTGCAGTTGAACTCGAAGCAGACAGCGATCGCATCCTGCAAGTCCTCACCAACCTGCTCAGCAACGCCATTAAGTTCTCCGAGGCAGGCAGTGTAGTGTGGCTAAGTGCAAGAGTGGGGAATGGGGAAGATGGGGAAGAGTGGGGGGATGGGGGAGATGGGGAAGAAAGAACATCTTCCTCATCCCCTCACCC
>JAAUSG010000005.1 GCA_012034055.1 Leptolyngbyaceae cyanobacterium RU_5_1
CCCCCCTTAATAAGGGGGGAAATTAGCTCAAAGTCCCCCTTAATAAGGGGGATTTAGGGGGATCTTGCACGCTTTGCTACAAACAGGAGGACTTTTAAAACATCCTCTAACGGGGGATGTGTTAGGTGGAGCCGTAACGCATCAATCCTTTGAGCAGCATGAGTTACGCGATCGCTAACCCATCTTATGGTGGCTACGAAAGCTCCAGCTTCCGGATCCAACATCGAAGCTGGAAGCTCTCTAGTATGGCGTTACCAAACTGGAGCCTGGTAACGAGCAATCAGCCTAAGCTGGCAATGTATAACGCTGTTCGATCGCAGCTTTGATCCGCTCCCGACTTTCTGCGGCAGACAGCTCTGAATCTGCTTCAATTTGGGCAACGTCTCTGGCTAAATTCTCATCTTTAATCGCTGCTTGAAACCAATGCGAGTAATCCTGCTGACGCAAATGGTATAGCCTGACCATTAGCGGCTAACGTACCGTCGTAGTCAGTTGCAAGTACCAAATAGCGCATATTTAATCAACTGTGAATAACAACTTAATGGTGAATGGTGATTACGTTAACTGAGAAGATTGCAGCGATCGCAACATCAAACAGAGACGCATCTGCACCGCATCATCAAATCTTCGTGGTTCCATTCCTGTCAGTGAAGAAATCTTGTCAAGCCGGTAGCTCAACGTGTTGCGATGAATAGAGAGTTGCTCGCGGTTGATGATGGACAACAGTGTTCGGCAAAAAAGGTATTGAGCGTCGTGAGTAATTCCGGTTCATGATCCAGTGGACTCAGTAAATACTTTGCCAAATCCACCTTGGTATCCTCATCAGCAACTCCCACAAACGTCGCAATGCCCAACTCTGCCAAACAATGAACCCGATTGTGTCCTTGTAGTCGGCTACCCAGAGAAAGCGCTGCACGAGCATCTTCATACGATCGCGCCAGCCCCTGAATTCCAGGGTGATAGCGACCGATGCCAATATCAATCGAGGTGCCTGTATCACTGTGTAAGCGCATTAACAACGCATCAGCCGCTCGTTTAAGTGCAGCCAGGTTCGCCCATGATGAACTTAAACTTCGCGAACCATTGCTGCAATCTGCCCAAAGATCTAAGTTTTTAGTGTCACTTGCTTTCAGAACACCCACACGCCCTTGCCCAAGATCGGCACAAATGGTAGCACTTGGCAGGTGAAAGAAATTCACAATACTGCCAATCGCAACCTGCGTTCGACGTTTATACTCCACTTCTGTTAACCCGCACCCTGGACGATCCACATTCCTTAAAACGTAATCAGACGCATCAACTAAAATTACGGCTCTGGGTGGAGCTAAATCCATTCCCAGTTTTCGAGCTTTGTCTAAGAAAATAGCTTCATCTCGAATTCGATTATGTAGTAAATCGTAAATCAGTTGGTTTTTTAACTCGTGCTGGCTTGATGACTGATCTTGGCAACTAGTTGTCTGGTTAATGACCAGTTCTACTAATGCCTGAGCAAGTCGAGGTGAGATAGCTTCTTGATTAAAAGATTTACCAATGATAATTTCGCCACTCTCCATTTCATGGTGTAATGGTATTCGCAAAAAATTTGCCAGGGTTTCTCCACAACTCTCCCAGCAAAAGGTCAGTCCTATCTGATCAGGCTCACTGCTAGTAATGACTATCCCTCTAGAATTTGTTATGCAAACAGGTGCATATAGGAGCTGTGCAACTTTGCCTGTAATGTCGTTTGCAATCTGAGTGAAGCGAACAGACGCATTTAACATAAATTCCATCTTTCAGCTGCGATCGCTCAAGCGCTCAGGAATTAATAATAAAGACCAGGTCAAAACCGCTTCACCAAAATCAGATCATCAGGGAATTAACTCCTTGTTAAACTCAGATAGAGAAACAGTACCAAGCCGCTTAAAACGCGAAATCTGCCTAAAGAATCAAACTGCTTAAATTGAAGATACTGTAGGCTGGGTCTCCTGCGTCAACCCAGCTATCCGCATGGGTTACGCGGTCGCTAACCCATCCTGCAAATAATCAAGACGACCTACTTCGCTGCTAAGTATTAATTACGCAACTCGACCGAAGTGAGCGATCGCTGGAAACTCAGACCTTTCCTGATGCATCAACCAGGCCCACATTTGATCCCCATAACAAAAGTGCCACCACTCATTGAGGTGACGCCTGAAGCCTGCCTGGGTCATGACCTGGTTCAGCAACTGCCGATAGGTATGAAACTCTTGCTGGTGCGACTCATGGGTATTTGCATAGTGATTTGGGTAAGAGCGAGGAGATAGTTCATCAATCGGGGAACCCATATCAACATCCTGTCCTGCAGCATTTACTAACGTCACATCTACTGCTCCACCTGTGCTGTGCGGCGGCGGCTTAGTTGGGTCATGATCAGGTATGGCCCAAAACTCGTAAACCAATTGCAAAATTTCCTGCCGTTGCGCCTCCGTCAAGTTCTCTACAACAAGTCCCCGCTGCTGAACCACCTCCATGAAGGTATAGTCCACCATATAGTGCTGGACGGATAGTGGACGATAGGCATCAAAAAGTTGAATCTTCCAACCAGGATGAGACGTTTGCAGATGGGTTTGAGCGTTCAGGAGTCGCTCCAAGACGCCCTGTCGCACATAAAACGGGGACTTGTCACCATAGGGTGCGCCCACCTTTTCATACGGATGAGGTTGAACAACAGCAAATACCTCTAATGGAATTGGCACCAATGGTTCGCCACAGTCTTGAATCGGTATCAGCTTGTAGGGTTTCATGCTGTTCGTCCTGGCTACTTGCCTGACTTCGGAACTACAGGTGGAACCGGATCGTAACCACCGGGATGAAGCGGATGGCAGCGGCAAATGCGGCAGGTTGCTAGCCAGGTTCCTTTTATGACACCGTGGTTCGCGATCGCCTCTATTGCATACTGTGAACACGTTGGCTGAAACCGACACACCGGCGGAAACAGCGGCGAGATAAATGTTCGATAACCCCGAATTAAACTAATTAACACATATTTCATAGCCCCATTCTACGAGGTGTAGATAGCAGGTATTTCTGCTGTCCTCTCACCTTTAATCTCTTCACCCTCCACCTCTTCATTCCTACGCCAAATACTTTCCCCACTGCTCCAGTAGCCCCGGTGAACCATACCAGAAATGTCCGGGTTTGGGTGAATGAGTGGCTCCGTCCAGGATCAAGTTCTCTGCGCCCTCTAAGTGGGCAGCGGCGATCGGGGTAATGCCATCTCCCCAACAGTCACCCTGTCCACAGGTCAGCTTATAGCTGCTATATGCCAGCCAACTGTCTAAACGACGCCTACCATAAATCGCTTTTCCAGCTACACAAACGTAGCGAACATCGGAGTAGAACGCTCCTGGGTAGGTGAGATTGACGAACTCCAGATTTTTCCGAGTCCAACGTTCCAAACTGGTGTGGGGAGTACCCAGGGTGACCAACGTAGCAACGTGAGGACGAGCGTGCCAGACACACTCTTCGGTGTCATTGGGATGGATGCAGTAGGGCTTTTCTCCTAAATAAATTCGGGCTAGCCAGCCACCTGCTGAATGCCCAATTAAATTGACTTTTGCAGCACCACTTTGTTGAATAATCTGCTTTACAGTCGCGTCGATCCGGCGCAGGATGGGGGTGACGGAGCGGCCACCGAGTGTGGGAATCCAATCCTGCCAGCTAATCGGCACAGTGGTTGCTGGAATGCCCAGGTCTTGTAAGTGGGTCTGCAGGTCACGATACTCAACGGCTCCAGCCATGTAGCCCGGCAAGATTACGGTTGGGAATACCATAGAAGTTTCTGTTAAGAAATTTAAAGTTCTAATCCTAACTTTAGAATCAAAAGGCAAATCACTGGCGGGTTGAATGGTGTCAATTGGAACTTTTTACGGCATCAGTGTGGGTCCTGGTGACCCGGAACTACTGACGCTGAAGGCGCTGCGTTTGCTCCAGCGATCGCCGATTGTGTCTTTTCCAGCAGGTGTGAACGGTAAGCCAGGATTTGCCGAACAAATTATTGTTAACTGGCTCAGCCCCAATCAACGTCGTCTGCCCTTAACCTTTCCCTATGTTCAAGACATTGATTTGTTAACCCAAGCCTGGCAGGTAGCCGCAGAGCAAGTCTGGAGTTTTCTTCAGCAGGGAGACGATGTAGTATTTGCCTCAGAGGGCGATGTTAGCTTCTACAGCACCTTCACCTACCTTGCCCAAACTCTTTTACACCTTTATCCACAGGCAACCGTCGAAGCTGTACCGGGGGTTTGCTCTCCACTCGCCGCTGCTGCTGCCGTAGGATTACCCCTGACGCTGCGGCACCAACGGCTGGTTGTGTTACCTGCGCTTTACAATACAGCAGAGTTGGAAAGCGTGCTGCAATGGGCAGATGTGATTGTATTGATGAAAGTGAGTTCGGTCTATCCGCAGGTCTGGGCCGTGCTGAAGCACCACCAGCTTTTGGAGCGGAGCTATGTTGTTGAGTGGGCAACGCTACCGCACGAGTTGATTCACACTGATTTACCCAGCAAGCCAGATTTACAACTGCCTTATTTTTCACTACTAGTTGTGCAGGTGTCGGGTGCCATCATTCCTGTGGAAACATTGCTGAGTGTGGAGGATAGAGTAGGCAATCGCGCGATCGCCGCATCCTCCGAACCTTGCTAGACTAAAACCGGACTGTTGCCGATTTTGGATTTTAGATTTTGGATTTTGGATTGGGAAATTCTGCACATACTGAAGCTCTTGAGGGCGCGAAGTGGCAACCTTCTCATTATCGGTATCGTCATCTAGCTAGTACCTGTTTAGAACCGTGGATTCAATAACATGCAAAAGTTCGTCGGCGTAGGGGCGGGTTTAGCAGATGATTAAATGCTTAAACCAGAGGTGATCGGCAAAACCTGCCCCTAGAGAAGATTGTGGTTTTATTAAATTCGCACTCCTTAGGAAAGCTCTTTTGCAAAGCAGGTCTCTTAAAGTTGCACCCGCTTAAGACCCCGATTAAATCCATTCAATCTGCAATCCAAAATCCAAAATCCAAAACAGCAACCTGTTAGCTTCTACATCAGCCCACGATGCTATGTCTCAATCCTCATTGCTCAAAAATGTTCCAGACTTGTTCCGACAAGAAAATTTAGAGAAAGCCTGGGTTCTTTTGCGCCAGCCAACTTCGCTAGCAGTGATTGCCTCGTTGGGAGTTCATGGGTTGCTCTGGTTTGGTCTACCGCTCGTCTCCTCATCTGAACAAAAACCCCCAGATGCTGAGCGAACGGTTCAGGTGGTGGAATTGAGTCCATTAGAACAATCTCGGCTTCCCCAATCTCCATTAGCCCAGGCGTTGACCCCCCTACCTGGCCCTATGCCACCCAAACCCACAGATCCCCTGGGAATGGGCGACACCTCTGGTGCTACACCAAGCGACGCCACACCTTATTACAATATCCCGCTCGATCCGACTGCATCGTCAGGAGCTACTTCTACAGAGTCGGCTGCGAGCAAACGTTCCGATCCCAAAACTACAGACGAATCCAATCAACCCGATCAGACTACTTCAGACTCCAAAGATACAAAGGATGCCGAACCTGAGACTTCAGATACTGGGGATAGTGAGGAAAGTGACACCTCTCCATCCCCCAAAGCATCTGATCCGGAAGGAGCAAAGTCGCCAGAAGACCTTGCTAGGGTGCAGCAGAACGAGCAAGAAAAACTGCGATCGCTGTTTGCTTATAACTCTGAAGACCCTGGCACTAAAGAGACAGGAGTGTTGAAACAGTTAGAAGAGTTTAGCGCAGCAACTGGAATTAGCCTGGATGATTTGTCAAAAGCAAAGAATAGCGAAAGAAATATTAGCATTCCACTGCCTGAGAAAGCCTGTCCATTCAAAGATGAGATTGGCGAAGCTATTAAGCGAGGAGTTGGAATCGGCGCGATCGTTCAACCCGATGGCAAACTATCCAAGGTTGTATTGCTGCAATCTTCGGGTTCTAAAGGCTTAAATGAAGCAGCAATGGAACACGTTAAGAATCAAAAACAAAAATTTGACTTAAACGGGAAAAGTAATTTTCTAGGGTTCCGCGTCAGTTTTGATCCCACCAAAACCGACTGCACGGCTACTGATCCTTCCAAGCCTGCCTCTTAAGTGATTCCAGCAAACAAAATACCTTGTAGA
The DNA here is from genome assembly GCA_012034055.1 of Leptolyngbyaceae cyanobacterium RU_5_1. Classification (GTDB taxonomy): domain Bacteria; phylum Cyanobacteriota; class Cyanobacteriia; order Leptolyngbyales; family Leptolyngbyaceae; genus JAAUSG01. The sequence goes on from JAAUSG010000005.1 coordinate 6,161, forward strand.
GCCAGGTTTTGCAGTTAATCTACCGATGAAACAGTTTAACCTCAGCTAAACTTGCCCCTACGACAGGGTATCTTCTTTCTCAGAAACCCCCTGAAAAGTGGTTGACAGCTTTCTAAGCGGCTGGTTTTGATGGAATGGGTTGAATCGGAGGTGAAATTTCGCCTTTTTCTAGAGGAACAGGCGGTGCCACCGGAGGAGAACTGGGTGAAGCGGGAACTGGGGTATCGCGGAGGAGATTGTAAAACTCATTAGCCGAAGGAGCCTTTGTGTCTTGCTTAGGCACGACAGACTCAGGGTTGGCTGATTCTGGAGCTGTTGTTTGAGCGGGCTTAGGTTCTAGTACAGGTTTGGGAGACTCTGTGGGAGATGGGCGGCGGAAGCGATCGCGGAATGCCTTCAACGAAGAATCACGCAGCTTACTAAATTGCGACGTAAACTCCGATTTCAACTCATTGGCCTTCTCAGTCAGCGAGGGTTTTGTGCTGTTTACTGGTATCGGTTTCGTTTCTGGCTCAACGGGTTGAATTGGACTGGCTACGGGTTTCGGGCTGGCTACAGGTTTCGGGCTGACAGATGGTTCTGGTTTAACCGGTAGTGGAGTTTTGACAGCTTTTGGAGTTTCTAGCGGCTTAGGTTCTACCGCTTTTGGTGCTTGGATTGGCTTAGGGACAGACCCGGGTTCAGGGGTCTTGATACCTTCAGGCGCTGGGCTAGTCAGCGGAGTTGGCGACGGTTTTGGGCTGACCTTAACCTCTGGACTGGCACTGGGTTTAGGACTACTCGTGGGGGATGGCTTGATCACTGGTGCTGGGCTGGGGGTAGCTTTCACCGATGGCGCAACGGGAGGTAGTGGAGTGGGTGTTGATGTGGGCTTCGCAGCGGGGCTGGGGGTAGGCTGTGGAGTGGGTGCAGGAGGTGGTTCAGGTTTGTAATTTGGATCGACGATGCCCTGCGCTTCCGCTGCAGAAAGTTCACCGCGTACCAATTTCGACAAGGCATCTTTACCACCCGGCTCATAGGTGATCAGCCGTGCCGTGTTATTAAATGTGTTCTTAACAGGGTTGCCATTCTCATCCAAAAACTCTAGCTGCACCCAGTTTTTACCAGGCTTAAACCCCTTCAAATAAATGGGTTGCCACTGATCCAGTACAAAGCTAGTGCCATTGATAGAACAGCGAATTCGCCAGTCGGCAATATCGTCTTTCTTGTTTTCTTTCGCAATCAAATGTAAAGGGGCGTTGGCTAGATAAAAATCTAGCATAATCGGCTCTGCACCATAACTGCCTTGAGGACGGCTATAGGTGAGCAACGGCAGATTTGGATTAGAGCTATTCTCTTCAGTTTTGGTAAAAATGTGAAAGGTTGTCTGGGCGTAAGCTCCCTCATTTTTGAAGCTCTCATGCCAGGGACGGGACGCAAATGCGCGAATCGTGTGGGTGCCGGGTTGGAGGTTTTCAAAGACTAGCGGTTTGGAAAGGTCGTAGACTGCCTGATACGTTTGGTTGTCCAGGAGGACATGCAGATGAGGACCTAAGCCTAAAGTTTTCTCCTTAAATACTGGCAAATCCTTGACCTGAAACCGCACTGACACCGATTCCTCTGACAGGATTTCGTTCTGCTTAGGACTCAGAATTGAGACTTGGGGTTTGTAGATGTCTAATGTCTGACGCAGCTCTTGAATGGTGCTTGGTGGAGCCGTTTCAGTTAATTTGCCAGATGACTTTGCAACAGATTTTGCGGATTCGGAACTAGTTGAACGTCCCTTAGCACGAGCTGCCCCGGCGCTGTGAGTGGCGATCGGGCTAAAGGTCAAGAAAATAACCAATAGTGCTGTAGTCACAGCTTTGGCAATTTTGCACCAGTCAATTGTTCCAAGCACCAGCAATATACTCCTTGAGGCTGTTCATAGGGAACTATAGCGGAATCCTAGCCTCTCAAATCACTGAGTTTTTTTTTGATACCTGCTGGTATGAAATACCAATTCGACGACGAACTGAGCTGGAAGCAGAGAGCAATAGTTGCTCGATGTGTTATGGAATACTTCTGAATTAAGAATAATTGCAGCTAAATTTCGCCAGCCGGAAAAAGTATAAGTAGCGTAATCGATGCGATCGCCCAACCGCTTAAACAAGCTTACTCTTCGAGAGGATTAAGCTGAGAATTTTTAATTTACGTGTATAGATTAAGTTCAATTGTTTAGTACGAATGATCCTAATAGTTTTTATTTCTTATTTTACAGATTCTTGTATTGTTCTAGATTGTTTCTTTTGATTAACTTAGATGAATTAAGGCTTGACTTTTGGCAGTCAGCCTGGATTTGCAACCTAGTCTACGTCCGCAATTGAGGGGTTTTTAATTATTGTTAACCCGCCTCAATCGGGTGTACAGCGATCCTATAATGTCACGATGAGAACCCCAGTCAGGCCTAAATTATTGCCTATTGGACTTTTCAAGTTTCAAGCGGCAAGTTTGCTCTGTTCTGTATTCCCTGGTGGAATAGCGGGTGGCTCTTCACAGTCCGGCAATGTTAGGACTCATACTTTATTGTTCTTTAAGCTGGGCTAGTACACCGTACATCGAAGAGTTGCTTAAACGTTCAGAGCAATGCCTGTTAAGGGGGATTCCTCGTTCCTTGTCTAGAGAGAGGAGAGTCTCAATGTCAACTACCCCGCAGAGCGAGGCTAAAGCGAGGGTTGTTGTCGATAAAGACCCGGTTCCCGTTTCCTTTGAGAAATGGGCTAAACCAGGACACTTCGACCGCAGCCTTGCAAGAGGTCCCAAAACCACGACGTGGATTTGGAATCTTCATGCTCTTGCTCACGATTTTGATAGCCATACTTCTGACTTAGAAGACGTATCGCGTAAAATCTTCAGCGCTCATTTCGGTCACCTAGCCGTTGTCTTCATCTGGCTAAGTGGCATGTATTTCCATGGCGCGAAGTTTTCAAACTTTGAAGCTTGGATGAACAACCCAACTGGGGTTAAACCCAGTGCTCAGGTTGTTTGGCCAATTGTTGGTCAAGAAATTTTGAATGCAGATGTTGGCGGTGGTTTTCACGGCATCCAGATCACCTCTGGATTGTTCTACATGTGGAGAGGTGAAGGCTTCACCAATAGCTTCCAGCTCTACTGCACAGCGATCGGTGCGCTAGTCATGGCAGCTCTGATGCTGTTTGCTGGCTGGTTTCACTATCACAAGAGTGCTCCAAAGTTGGAGTGGTTCCAGAATGCCGAGTCTATGATGAACCACCATCTGGCTGGTTTGTTTGGCTTGGGTTCTCTGGGTTGGGCTGGACACCTTATCCACGTAGCACTGCCTGTTAATAAACTGCTTGATTCTGGGGTTGCGGCTCAGGATGTTCCTTTGCCTCATGAGTTCATCCTAAACAAGCAGCTGATGGTGGATCTCTTCCCCAGCTTTGCGAAGGGACTGACTCCATTCTTCACCTTGAACTGGGCTGCCTACTCGGACTTCCTAACCTTCAAGGGAGGTCTCAACCCAGTCACAGGTAGCCTTTGGCTAACAGACAACGCCCATCACCATCTGGCGCTTGCCGTGATGTTCATCGTTGCCGGTCATATGTACCGGACCAACTGGGGCATTGGTCACAGCATGAAAGAGATTCTGGAAGCTCATAAAGATCCCATCATGATTACCGGTGAGGGTCACAAGGGTCTCTATGAAGTGCTGACTACCTCCTGGCACGCTCAGTTGGCGATTAACCTGGCGATCGGTGGCTCTGTGAGTATCATCGTTGCCCAGCACATGTATGCGATGCCGCCCTATCCATACCTGGCGACTGACTACGCCACTCAGTTGTCGATCTTCACTCACCACATGTGGATTGGTGGCTTCTTGATTGTCGGTGCGGCCGCTCACGGTGCCATTTTCATGGTGCGTGACTACGACCCTGTCGTGAATCGTGGCAATGTGCTTGACAACATGCTCCGTCACCGGGATGCCATCATCTCCCACCTCAACTGGGTTTGTATTTTCCTCGGCTTCCACAGCTTTGGTCTGTACGTCCATAACGATACGATGCGTGCGTTTGGTCGTCCCCAGGATATGTTCTCGGATACGGGAATTCAATTGCAGCCCATCTTTGCTCAGTGGGTACAGAATATCCACACCTTAGCTCCTGGCAACACCGCTCCAAATGCGTTGGCACCTACTAGCTTTGCGTTTGGTGGTGATGTAGTTGCGATAGCTGGCAAGGTTGCAATTCTGCCAATTACTTTGGGCACAGCGGATTTTCTGGTTCACCATATTCACGCCTTCACAATCCACGTCACCGTGTTGATCTTGCTGAAAGGTGTGCTGTTTGCACGCAGCTCTCGTCTGGTTCCAGACAAGGCAAATCTCGGCTTCCGATTCCCCTGTGACGGTCCCGGACGGGGTGGCACCTGCCAGGTTTCTGGTTGGGATCATGTCTTCCTGGGTCTGTTCTGGATGTACAACTGTATCTCGATTGTGATTTTCCACTTCAGTTGGAAAATGCAATCGGATGTCTGGGGTACGGTCAGTCCAGATGGCTCGATCGCCCATATCGCAGGGGGTAACTTTGCTCAGAGCGCCATTACTATCAATGGTTGGCTGCGTGACTTCCTTTGGGCACAGGCGACCCAGGTGATTACCTCCTATGGTTCAGCCCTCTCAGCGTATGGCTTGCTGTTCCTGGGTGCTCACTTTGTTTGGGCATTCAGCCTCATGTTCTTGTTCAGTGGTCGCGGCTACTGGCAGGAACTGATTGAGTCAATCGTTTGGGCTCACAACAAGCTGAAGGTTGCTCCATCCATCCAACCCCGTGCGTTAAGCATTATTCAGGGTCGGGCTGTAGGTGTCGCTCACTACCTCTTAGGTGGAATCGCGACAACCTGGGCATTCTTCCTGGCTCGCACACTGTCACTTGGCTAAGCGAGGAGAACAAACACGTTATGGCGACTAAATTTCCCAAATTTAGCCAGGACCTCGCTCAAGATCCAACCACTCGGCGGATCTGGTACGGGATTGCTACAGCCCACGATTTTGAAAGTCATGATGGCATGACGGAGGAAAATCTTTATCAGAAGATTTTCGCCTCCCACTTTGGACACATTGCCATCATCTTTCTGTGGACTTCTGGTCTCCTGTTCCACGTAGCGTGGCAAGGCAACTTTGAAGCGTGGACGAAAGATCCACTCAATGTCCGTCCCATCGCCCATGCGATTTGGGATCCCCAGTTCGGTAAGCCAGCGGTAGAAGCTTTCACTCAGGCGGGTGCTGCCTACCCGGTGGATATTTCCTACTCCGGTGTTTACCACTGGTGGTACACCCAGGGTATGCGCTCCAGTGGCGACCTATACAGCGGCGCAATCTTCCTGCTGATCCTGTCTGCGTTCTTCCTGTTCGCAGGCTGGTTGCACCTGCAGCCCAAGTTCCGTCCCAGTCTATCCTGGTTTAAGAATGCTGAATCTCGTTTGAACCACCATTTGGCTGGTTTGTTCGGTGTTAGTTCTTTGGCTTGGGCGGGTCACCTGATCCACGTTGCAATTCCTGAGTCTCGGGGTCAGCACGTCGGTTGGAATAACTTCCTGACGACTCCACCTCATCCCGCTGGTTTGGCTCCGTTCTTTACGGGTAACTGGGGTGTGTATGCGGAGAACCCTGATACCGCTCAGCATGTGTTCGGTTCCGCGTCTGGGGCCGGTACTGCAATCCTGACGTTCTTGGGGGGCTTCCATCCGCAAAGCCAGTCTCTTTGGCTGACGGATAATGCCCACCACCATCTGGCGATCGCGGTCCTGTTCATCGTGGCAGGTCATATGTATCGCACCAACTTCGGGATTGGTCACAGCATTAAGGAGATGATGGATGCCAAGACCTTCTTTGGCACCTCCGTTGAAGGACCCTTCAACATGCCTCACCAGGGCATTTTCGAGACCTACAACAACTCCTTACACTTCCAACTCGGTTGGCACCTGGCTTGCTTGGGTGTGCTCACATCCCTGGTAGCGCAGCATATGTATGCGATGCCGCCTTACGCTTTCATGGCCAAGGATTTCACCACGCAGGCAGCACTCTACACCCATCACCAGTACATCGCTGGCTTCTTGATGGTGGGTGCCTTTGCCCACGGTGCCATCTTCTGGGTTCGGGATTACGACCCTGATCAGAACAAGGGCAACGTGCTGGCACGGATGTTGGAACATAAGGAAGCGCTCATCTCTCACCTGAGCTGGGTGTCTCTCTTCCTCGGCTTCCACACCCTAGGTCTGTACGTTCACAACGATGTCGTGGTCGCATTTGGCACTCCTGAGAAGCAAATTCTGGTTGAGCCAGTGTTTGCTCAATTCATTCAGGCTGCTCACGGTAAGTTGCTGTATGGCATGGACGCTCTGCTGTCGAATCCCGATAGTATTGCGACTACCGCCTGGCCCAACTACGGTAACGTTTGGCTGCCTGGCTGGTTGGATGCGATCAATAGTGGCACCAACTCATTGTTCCTGACCATCGGTCCGGGCGACTTCCTGGTTCACCACGCGATCGCCCTCGGTCTCCACGTCACCACTTTGATTCTTGTCAAGGGTGCTCTGGATGCCCGTGGTTCCAAGCTGATGCCGGATAAGAAAGACTTCGGCTACGCCTTCCCTTGCGATGGTCCGGGTCGGGGTGGTACATGCGACATCTCTGGTTGGGATGCGGCTTACCTATCCATCTTCTGGATGCTGAACACCATTGCCTGGGTTACCTTCTACTGGCACTGGAAGCACTTAGCTCTCTGGGGTGGTAACGTTGCTCAGTTCAACGAGAGCTCAACCTACTTGATGGGCTGGTTCCGTGATTACCTGTGGCTGTACTCCGGCCCATTAATCAATGGATACAACCCCTATGGTGTGAACAACCTGGCGATCTGGTCCTGGATCTTCCTGTTCGCTCACTTCGTTTGGGCACTCAGCTTCATGTTCCTGATCTCCTGGAGAGGGTACTGGCAAGAGCTGATTGAGACCCTGGTTTGGGCGCACGAGCGCACTCCTCTAGCAAACCTAGTTCGCTGGAAGGATAAGCCTGTTGCTCTGTCCATCGTTCAGGCTCGTTTGGTTGGTGTTACCCACTTTGCAGTTGGTTTCATCTTCACCTACGCCGCCTTTGTAATCGCCTCAACAGCCTCGAAATTTGGCTAACGCTGAATTAGCGACTGTAATTGAATAAACTAAAATCCCCTACCGTAAGGTAGGGGATTTTTCTTAAGTCAAAGCTTCAAGTTCGACTCTCAAGGCAGCTTCGTAAAGCCTGCTTGCACGAAGTGTTTATCAAATGTCAACACTGTCTGAAATTAGAGAGACCCATAAATATAGCGATCATGGTGCTCCGCTGCGTCAGGCGCACTACACTCTACTGGATTCTGCCCTAAACCCAAAATGGGATCGTGTTTTACAGTTGGTATCACCACAATCCAACCGTTTTCTCTACGAATTTCAACTTCTTCAATTCCCTCAAGCAACTCTTTGGGAACAACTACGCCTTGTTCAGTGACTCTTACTTTCATACCTTTCTGCTATTGCAACTTACTGTATTCTGTCTAAGTTTCTTGCAGAACATTGTGAATCAGTTCTGCGGCGGCTAGCTCTAGCTTATCGCGCTGAGTCAAGGCTTCAAGGTCAACGGTGATGACTGACTGAATCTTGGTGGAAGCTGGATCAGCAGGAGGCAAATCCAAAGTTTCGTAGAAATAATCAATCGGCTTTCCGTAGATCGCCGCCAGTGCAGGCAAATCCCGCTCTGCATCCACTTTGCGTTTTCCGTTCTCAATACTTGACATTCCTCCAGTAGCAAAGAATTAAATCAACTCATCTGGCAGGATAATGTTCATGATCAACATCTTTAGCCCTATTCTGCCAGATGACCAGCAAGCCTAAGATTATTGTGTTGGATGACGATCCCACAGGCTCCCAGACCGTTCATAGTTGTCTGTTGTTGATGCGGTGGGATGTGGACACGCTGCGGCTTGGGCTGACCGACGAGGCACCGATTTCTTTGTGCTGACCAATACACGATCGCTGACGCCAGAGACAGCAGCATCGGTAACACGAGAGGTCTGTCATAACTTGAAGCAGGCGATCGCGCTCGAAGCAATCCACGACTTCCTGATCGTCAGCCGCTCAGACTCTACATTGCGGGGGCACTATCCGATTGAAACCGACGCGATCGCTGCAGAACTGGGTCCCTTCGACGCCCATTTCCTGGTACCTGCCTTTTTGAAGGGGGGCGCACCACATGCGACAGTATGCACTATCTCAACGTCAACGGTGTCGATACTCCAGTTCATGAAACCGAGTTTGCCCGCGATTCGGTGTTTGGCTATAGCCACAGCTACTTACCGGATTATGTAGAAGAGAAAACGAAGGGGCTAATCAAGTCCAAGCAGGTCGATCGCGTCTTGTTAACAGACATTCGCCAGGGAACTCTGAACCGTCTGATGCAGTTGCATCATAACCAGTGCTGTGTTGTCGATGCTGAAATCCAGGACGACCTCGATTGCTTTGCAGCCGATGTGTTAGCAGCGGCGTCTCAAGGCAAGCGGTTTCTATTTCGCAGTGCAGCTAGCCTGCTGACAGCGTTGGCGGACCTGCCACCCCAACCGATCGCCCCTGAAGAGATGGCGCAGTATGTCCGCGACGGCAAACCAGGAGCAATTATCGTTGGTTCCCATGTCAGAAAAACGACCGAACAGCTTCAACACTTGCTCCAGCAAACCGGAGTCGTTGGACTAGAAATTGAAGTGGCTCGGTTACTTGACCAATCCACTGACTCGCGATCGCGGCTTCTAGCTGAAGTCGTCGAGCAGATCAACCAGGTGCATCGATCCGGGAAAACCCCCGCTATTTACACCAGCCGTCAGGAACTGACATTTGACAACGTGCAGACTCGCCTCGACTTTGGAGAAGCGGTCTCTACGCTGTTGATGGATGTGATTCGCCACTTGCCAGACGATATTGGCTTCCTGATTAGTAAAGGCGGCATTACGTCGAATGACACGCTGAGCACTGGATTGGCATTGAGAACAGCGCGATTGCTGGGACAAGTGTTGCCGGGTGTGTCGATGGTGCGATCGCCCGCGAATCATCCCCAATTTCCTGATTTACCGATCGTGCTGTTTCCCGGAAATGTGGGAGATGCCGATGCGCTGGCGATAACTTATCAACGATTGGCTTACCGGAGAAATGCGGAGTCTTAAGGGCTAAAAGCTCACGCGATCCTGCGCGAGATGGAAGCCTTTTTGCTCGAATTAGTGTGACTGGCTTTTGGACTCTTTCTTAGGATAGATCAGTCCTTCTGTCTTCTGGCAGATACTGAGTATGACAGATGTCACATACTTATACGCTATGAAGTCCTCCAGACGTGCAGTATCCAAACCAGCTTTTGTCCTTGTGCAACCCGAGATTAGCTGTCTCCTTCGTGAACTCCGGCAACTAACCCAACTGACCCAGGTACAACTTGCGGCAGCGCTGGGTGTTGCTTATGAAACGATTAATCGTTGGGAGAATCGACGGATTCAACCTTCACCTCTGGCACTAATGCAAATTCGGATGCTTGTTACTGAACTAAGTCAATCCTCCTCAGCCGTCGTTCGAGAGGGTAGCAAGCAGCTTTTGGCTCAGTACTTTTCAGACGAGGAGCGGCCGTGTGATGGATGAAGCGAAGGCGGCAGGAGCTGAAACCATCTTTGCAGGCAATAGTCAGATGGCAAGGTTGATGCGATCGCGCGATTGGTCGCAAACTTCACTCGGTTCACCAGCGCAGTGGTCACAGAGTTTGAAGACGGCTGTGCGAATTATGCTAACCTCTCGTCAGCCGATGTTTGTCTGGTGGGGCGAGGAGCTGATTAACCTCTACAACGATGCGTACATAGCGATCGTCGGCGGTAAGCACCCAAACGCACTCGGACAGCCTGCTTCCGTTGTATGGCAAGAGATCTGGGATCAGGTCGGACCTCGGGCAGAATCTGCCATGTTCAACAACGAGGGAACCTATGATGAAGCACTCTTGCTGATCATGGAGCGCAACGGCTACCCAGAGGAAACCTATTACACCTTCTCCTATAGTCCCGTTCCAGACGATCAGGGAAATCCATGCGGCATCATCTGTGCCAATACAGACGATACTCAGCGTATTATCGGCGAACGTCAGTTCGCGTTGTTGCGCGAACTGGCAGCTAAAACAGCAGACGCTCGAACGTTCAATGCAGCCTGTACGTTAAGTGCAAAATGTCTGGAAACGAATCGGTATGACCTGCCGTTTGCAATGATTTACCTGGTTGATGCCGATCAGCAGCGCGTTGTTTTAGCTGGAACCAGCGGTATTGACCACAACCACCCAGTGGCTCCTGAAACTGTCAACCTTGATGTTAATTCAGCCTGGCCGTTTGCCGAGGTAATCCAAACCCAAAAGGCAGTTCTCATTTCAGATTTAGTGGCTCGGTTTGGCAGTTTGCCGATGGGAGCGTGGGATCGCGTCGCTGATCAAGCTGTTGTTACACCAATTGCGCCTTCTGGTCAAACGGGGCGATCGGGAATCTTGGTCGCTGGGCTAAACCCGTTCAGATTGTTTGATGATAACTACCGCAGCTTCATTAATTTAGTGACAGGGCAAATTTCAGCCAGCATTGCTAATGCCAATTCCTATGAAGAAGAGCGCCAACGTGCTGAAGATCTCGCCGAACTCGATCGCGCCAAAACACTGTTCTTCAGCAATGTCTCCCACGAATTTCGCACACCATTAACGTTGATGCTGAGTCCACTGGAAGACCTGTCAACCACGCTGGATGCACGCCTACAACCCGATGAACGGGAACAGCTACAACTGGTGCAGCGGAACGGTTTGCGTCTACAGAAATTAGTCAATACATTGCTTGATTTTTCTCGCATTGAAGCCGGGCGGGTGCAAGCATCCTATGAACCCACCGATTTAGCAACCTATACGGCTGAACTTGCTAGCACCTTTCGATCGCTGATTGAGCAGGCTGGCATGAGTCTGGTGATCGACTGTCCAGCGTTACCGGAACTGGTGTACGTCGATCGCGAAATGTGGGAAAAGATTGTGCTCAATCTGATTTCCAATGCATTTAAGTTTACGTTTTCAGGCAGTATCACCGTCAAATTGAGAATGGCGAATGACGAAGTACGAATGGCGAATGATAACACTTCGCACTTCGCTCAACTCACGATCATCGACACCGGAGTTGGCATTCCGGACGCTGAATTACCGCGATTATTTGAACGCTTTCATCGGGTGAGTGGAACCCGCTCTCGTACCTATGAAGGCTCTGGAATCGGACTGGCATTAGTGCAAGAACTCGTCAAACTGCATGGTGGCACGATTCGGGTCACGAGTCGAGTTGATTACGGGACGACCTTTGCGATCGCGATTCCCTTCGGCTCAACTCATTTACCGTCTGAACGCATTGCAGCCACTTGCACCCTCGCATCAACAGCATTAGGAGCAGATCCCTATGTCGTTGAAGCATCACGGTGGATAGCAGAGAGCGATTTTGGATTGCCGATTGCCGATTTTGGATTAGAAGATAACCGCACTGAATCATCCCCTTCATTGGTCAACCAGTCTGCTCAATCTAAAATCCAAAATCTAAGTTGTGCTGGAAGCGCACCAAAGGTGCGACCTAAAATCCTCCTGGCTGACGACAATGCCGACATGCGGGACTATGTGAAACGATTATTGAGCCAGTATTGGGATGTCGAAACCGTGAGTGATGGATTAGCAGCTCTGGAGGCGATTGCCCAACGTCCTCCGGATCTGGTACTCAGTGATGTGATGATGCCCAGGATGGATGGATTTGGGCTGCTGCGCGAACTGCGGAATGATCCTCGTACTCGAGAAATCCCACTGATTCTACTATCGGCTCGGGCGGGGGAAGAGTCCCGGATTGAGGGATTGGCAGCAGGAGCGGATGACTACTTGATTAAGCCGTTTTCGGCTCGTGAGTTGCTGGCGCGGGTGGAAGCAACTTTGAAGCTGGCGCAATTACGAAAGGCAGTCGCCCAACGAGAGCAGGCGTTGCGGGTGGAAGTGCAAGCGGCAAAAGACAGCCTGGACAATGTTTTAACTCGGATTGCTGACCAGTTTTTGGTACTGGATCGGGAATGGCGCTACACCTATGTCAATGATCGAGTGACGGAGATAACTGGAATTGCTAGAGAAAACCTGCTGGGTAGAAGCCTTTGGGAGGTGTTTCCCGATACGGTAGACAGCCAGTTCTACACTGAGGTACATCGGGCTGTGGTGGAGCAAACCCCGGTTCAGGTCGAGTACTTTTACCCAACCTGGAATCGCTGGTTTGAGAACCGTGTTTATCCATCTGCGGATGGGGTATCAATCATTGCGACTGAAATTACGGAGCGCAAACGGACAGAGGAAATCTTGCGTCGCTCAGAAGAACGCTATCGCACGCTGTTTGACTCCATCGACGAAGGCTTTTGCATCATCGAAGTCCTGTTTGATGACAACGATAGGGCGATCGATTACCGCTTCTTGGAAATCAATTCGGTATTCGAGCGCCAAACGGGACTGGAACAGGCAGTGGGTAAAACGGCACGTCAGTTAGTGCCCGATCTCGAAAAGCAATGGGTCGAAACTTATGGCAGAGTCGCGCTGACAGGCGAACCAATCCGGTTTGAGAATCAATCGACAGCAATGAATCGGTGGTTTGACGTTTACGCCTGCCGCACTGGGCAACCAGAAGAGCGAAACGTTGCCATCGTTTTCAGCGATATCAGCGATCGCAAACGGGCAGAAGAATTTTCGCGGAGCGCTGCCGAATTGGATGCGTTTCGCGTCTCTCTCGCCGACGCGCTCCGCCCACTTGCCGACCCTGTGGAGATTCAGGCGACAGCTAGCCGTGTGCTGGGCGAATATCTGGGCGCGAACCGCGTGGCGTACTTCGAGGTTTGCGGCGCTGATTATGTCGTTGAGCGGGATTATGTCAATGGAGTGGAAGCACTCGCTGGCGGCTACCCGATTGATTCGTTCGGTCCGAAGCTACTGGCAGCGTACCGCACGGGTCGCGCCGTATCCGCGTCCGATGTGGCAGCCGATCCCAACTTGTCTCCGGATCAGCGCTCCGCCTACGCCGCAATCCAGATTGGTGCCTACATCGGCATCCCGCTGATCAAGGGGGGCGCGTTCGTTGCTGGGCTGGCAGTTCACACATCCGGGTCGCGAACTTGGACACCGGATGAGGTGTTTCTGGCGGAAGAAGTCGCCGAGCGCACCTGGGCGGCAGCCGAACGCGCCCGCGCCGAAGCCGCCTTGCAGCAGCGAGAAACCGAACTTCGGTTAGTCACCAATGCTGTACCCGCTTTGATCGCTTTCGTAGACGCAGACCAGCGCTACCGTTTCAACAACGAGGGGTATCAAGAATGGTTTGGGTGCTCGGTGACAGACATCTATGGCAAGCACCTTCGAGAGGTGTTGGGTGAAGCGGCTTATGAAGCGATTCGTCCATACATAGAGCAGGTTCTGACAGGACAGCCAGTGACGTTTGAAAGCCAGGTGCCCTACAAAGAGGGTGGAACCCGATATATAAGCGCAACGTATGTTCCTCGATTCAACAGCCAGCGAGGTGTTGAGGGGTTTGTGGGACTGGTCAACGATATCAGCGATCGCAAACGATTTGAACTGGAGCGGGAACAACTCCTTGCTCGTGAGCAAGCCGCACGGGAACAAGCGGAGTCAGCCAACCGAATTAAAGACGAGTTTTTGGCAGTGCTGTCTCACGAGCTGCGATCGCCCCTCAACCCGATTCTCGGTTGGTCACAGCTACTGCAGCAGGGAAGACTGGATGCGACCAAAACGAAGGCGGCGCTTGACATCATTGAACGCAATGCCCAACTGCAAGCGCAACTCATTAACGACTTGCTGGACATCTCCCGCATTCTACGCGGCAAGTTGAGTTTAGAGCAGTCCCCTGTTGATGTGAGTCTAGTGATCGCATCTGCCCTGGAAACGGTTCGTTTAGCCGCTGAAGCCAAATCACTTGATTTGCGATTTACGATTTTAGATTTTGGATTTTCTTCCAATCCAAAATCTAAAATCGTAAATCCAAAATTGCAAGTTTTGGGCGATGCTGGCCGATTGCAACAAGTGGTCTGGAATCTGCTCTCAAATGCGGTGAAGTTTACGCCTAATGGTGGGCGAGTTGAGGTAAGGCTGTCATTAGTCACTGGTCCTTCGTCATTTGTAGATGAAAAATCTGGAGCAAATGACCAGGGACAAATGACAAATGACAAATTTGTCCAAATCACCGTCACTGACACCGGCAAGGGTATCGCTCCTGATTTCCTGCCGTATGTGTTTGACCATTTTCGACAGGAAGATGGTGCGACGACGCGCAAGTTTGGCGGGTTGGGGTTGGGGCTGGCGATCGCCCGTCAGATTGTGGAAATGCATGGGGGATGGATTAGTGTGGATAGTCCGGGAGAAGGGCAGGGAGCTACGTTTACAGTCAGGTTGCCGCTGTTGCAGAGGACGGAGGACGGAGGACGGAGGACGGAGGATTTACCACGCAGTACGCAGCACTCAGCACTCAGCACTGCCTTAGCAGGCTTGCAAATTCTGGTGGTCGATGATGATGCAGATTCGCGAGATTTTATTGCGTTTGTTCTGGAAAAGGCGGGGGCGATCGTTAGGAGTGTTACATCGGGAATTGAAGCATTGCAGGCGATAGAGCAATCTGTTCCGGATCTGATCGTGAGTGATATTGCCATGCCAGAGATGGATGGCTATATGGTGATGCGGAAGGTTCGAGACCGATCGCCAGCAAGTCAAGTTCCAGCGATTGCGCTGACTGCCTATGCTGGTGAGTTCGATCGCCAACAAGCACTGCAAGCCGGATTTCAACGACACCTGGCGAAACCGGTTGAGCCAATAGAATTGGTGACAGTGGTTTCCCGTTTGTGTGGACAGAAGGGAGGAACTGCAGAATGAGGCAGGATAGGAGCCGATCAAGACAAGGTGGGGGAGCAGTGATTGGGGGCGTTCAACTGCGCTTGTATGGGGTTGCACTGTTGTGCGTGGCTTTTGCTCTGGGAGGTACTCTGCTGCTGTGGCGGTGGCTCTTTCCGACCACCACTCCCCTATTTTCCGTGGCAGTTATGATCAGCGCCTGGTATGGGGGTTGGCGGGCTGGGCTGCTGGCAACGGTGTTATCGACGCTGGCAGTTAACTACTTCTTCATTGAGCCGTTTTATTCGCTGCAAATCCTCAACGTACAGACTGTGGTGCGATTAAGTACGTTTTTAGCGGCAGCAGGGGTGATCAGTGTACTTAACCAGTCGCGGCGCATGGCTCTCAAAGATGCCAGGGAAACTTTGCAGGCGCTGCAGGCGGCACTGGCGGCCATTCGTGAGGGGGAAGAGCGGCTGAAGCTGGCAGTGGAAGCTGGCAGAAGGGTGGCTTGGGAGTGGAATCCGTTCACCAACACGATCATCACTACCGCAAATTTTCCTGAAATCTACGGTCTGGAGAGCATTCAGACGGCCGAACAAGGATTTGCTCTGGTTCATCCGGAGGATCGAACTCGGCATCAACTGACCGTCGAAAACACCCTTGCCACCGGAAGCAATTATCAATCTGAATTTCGCTTGATCCGTCCGGATAATGGTGCGATCGTTTGGTTGGAAGAGCGGGGGCAGTCCATCTTGAATAGCGATGGCAGCCTGCAAAAATTGATCGGGGTGACGATCGACATCAGCGATCGCAAACAGGCAGAGACGGATCTGCGTCTGAACCGCAATCGGCTTACCTTCGTGCTGCAGTCCACTGGAATTGGATTATGGTTGAACCCTCTACCCCTGGGTCAGCTCAATTGGGACGATCGCACCAAAGAATTGTTCTTTGTCCCGCCTGACGTTGAGCCAACGATCGAGTTGTTCTGGAGCCGACTACACCCGGACGACCGAGAGCCAACTCGCCTCGCCGTCGAGGATGCGCTACGGGAGCACGCGCTCTATGAAATCGATCATCGGGCCGTTAACCCGGATACGGGCGAGGTGCGGTGGTTGCGATCGGCTGGGAAGGCAACCTACGGTCCAGATGGAACACCGATCCAGTTTGATGGGATCAACTATGACATTAGCGATCGCAAGCAAGCGGAAGCTGCCCTACAGGAAAGCCAAGCCCGATTTGAAGCGTTTATGCGCTACTCTCCGGTGACGGCTTACATCAAGGACGAACAGGGGCGATACCTGTATGTCAATCCGCTGAACGAACGTATTTGTAATCGTCCCTTAGCGGATTGGTTGGGTAAAACTGATTTTGAATTATTTCCAGTTGAAGCAGCGCAGCAGTCGCGCAATCACGATTTGGCAGCGTTGGAGGCAGGGGAAGCGATCGAGGTTGCAGAAACTTTTGTCCAGGAAGACGGTGAACATTATTTCACCTCTTTCAAATTTCCAATTCCCCAGCCTTCGGGAGGCTGTTTACTGGGGGGGATATCCCTGAATGTGACGGAACACAAACGGACGGAAATGGCTTTACGTGACAGTGAGGAGAGAACTCGTCTGGCAACAACGGCGGCTAATTTAGGGATGTGGTTTTGGCAGGTGCAGGCGAATGAACTGGTCTGGACGGATCAGTGCAAAGCGCTGTTTGGACTGCCTGCCAATGCTGAAGTGAGCTACGAAACAACGTTGAACCTGATCCACCCGGACGATCGCCAGCTTACTAACGATGCCGTGATGCGGACCCTGCAAGAACGAGTTGAGTATGACGTTAAATACCGGGTTGTGTGGGCGGATGGCAGCATCCATTGGATTGCTGCCCAAGGACGAGCTTTTTATGACGAGCAGGGTCAGCCAATCCGAATGATGGGAACGGTTCAGGACGTTAGCGATCGCGTTCAAGTTGAACGCGATCGTGAGCGCATTCTACAGCAAGAACAAGCGGCACGAGAAATTGCCGAGAACGCCAACCGGGTCAAGGACGAGTTCCTGGCCGTGTTGTCCCATGAGCTGCGATCGCCGCTCAATCCGATTCTGGGTTGGGCCAAACTTTTGCAAACCGGCAACTTAGATGAGGCACGGAAAACGCAAGCGCTGGCAATCATTGCCCGGAATGCTAAGTTGCAATCGGAACTGATTGAAGACCTACTGGATATTTCCCGCATTCTACGCGGCAAACTCAGTTTGAACATTGTTGCTGTGGATTTAGCCGCAACGATTAGAGCCGCAATGGAAACGGTGCAGTTGGCAGCAGATGCAAAGGGGATCGATTTTAGATTGGAGATTGGAGATTTTAGATTGGAAGACGCTGAAACTATTTCAGAACTCGTTAAAACAACCGCTCAATCGCTCAATCTGCAATCTGCAATCCCCAATTCCTGGTTTCAGGCGATGCGGCTCGGTTGCAGCAAGTCATTTGGAATCTGCTCTCGAATGCGGTGAAGTTTACGCCAACAGGAGGGCGAGTGGAGGTGCGGTTAGCAACGGATGCAGGAACAGATGAAACAGATAAACCATCCGCTTCATCCGCTCCAAAATCCGTTGCTCAAATTACCGTCATGGACACTGGCAGAGGTATTGCTCCTGATTTCTTGCCGCATGTGTTTGATCATTTCCGGCAAGAAAGTGTGGCTACCACTCGCCTGTTTGGTGGGTTAGGGTTGGGGTTGGCGATCGTTCGTCACCTGATTGAACTGCATGGCGGAACGATTCAAGTCGATAGTCCGGGAGAAGGGCAGGGAGCTACGTTTACAGTCAGGTTGCCGCTGTTGCAGAGGACGGAGGATGGAGGACGGAGGACGGAGGATTTAGCACTCAGCACTCAGCACTCAGCACTTAGCACTCCTTTAGCAGGCTTACAGGTTTTAATCGTCGATGATGATACTGATACACGAGACTTTGTTGAGTTTGTGTTGGAGCAGGCTGGGGCAAGAGTGATGACAGTAGCAACCGCAGGTGAGGCGTTGATGGTTTTCAATCGCATGAAACCAGATGTGCTGTTGAGTGATATTGGCATGCCAGAAATGGATGGGTATATGTTGATGCAACAGGTGAGAGCGTTGCCCCCAGCGCAGGGAGGGCAGATTCTCGCGATCGCCTTAACTGCCTATGCTGCCGAAATTGATTATCAGCGGGCGATCGCAGCAGGCTTTCAAAAGCACATCTCGAAGCCAGTGGAGCCAGCCAACCTCGTGAAGGTCATTGCCAATTTAGTTGGACAGCGTGATTGACGCACTCCCACGTCTTTTAAGCGTGGGAGTGCGTCAATTGTTGGCTGATCCCGGCTCATTCAGCTTTCGGTTCTGTTTGGCAGTGACCGTATCCGGCAAGATGCTGCTGATAGCGCCTTGAACTTTCGTCTTCAGTGACTCCGCCAGTACGCTATCCTTGCCTGCCATCAGTGCCTCAAATCCCTGCCTGGCAACTTCAGATGGGTCATCTTTTTTATTTGAATCGTGGAATCTTCAGTCAGCCTGAACCGTGCATAGTCGGTCGTATCGTCTCCGCCAATCCAGTCGCGGCAATAACGGCTGTAGAAGTTAATGAGTTGTTTGCAGTCTTGCGATCGCCATATACAACGCCCACTCACACTAAGCGGTTGGTTTCTCCCAATTGTGCAGTATTGCTAAACCTCTGTCCAGGGAGCGATTCAGCCAGAATTCAGATGACGTAAAAATAGGATGTTAAATCTTCTGGAGATGTATCCTATGAAACCGAATTGTTTGATGCACCGGCTTGTAATTGCAGGACGCTGGATAGCGACAACGTTGTTTTGTCTGACAGCGATCGCGTTTATTTGGCAGGGTGCAGTTTTCTCGAACACCGCAGCAATGGCTGCCCCTGTTGCCAACTTGATTGCATCGGCAAATGTGGGCGATCGGGTTCAAGGAAAAGCTCGTGAAGACGCCGGACGAACGAAGAGTTTCATCCAAGATACGGCAGATCGGGTTGAGCAAACCGCAAAGAGAAATGCCAATCAAGTTGATCGAGCAACAGACAACGGCAGTCCCATTGGGCGCAAAGCACAGAGAGATGCGGCTCGAATTGAACAAAGAGCGGAGCAAGATGCGGCTCGGACTCAGAAAGCCGTAGATAACACAAAAAATGCGATTGAACGCACGGCTGATAGCATCAAAAATGTTTTTAGTAACTAGAAAATAGACACCACTTTGAACTAACAGATGTCAAGAAATGCGATCAGCTCGGCTTTTCCTCTTTAGTCGATGTCGATAACGATAGCTCTTGAGCTAAGTTTTCCTGGAGTGCTTCCAGTACTGCGATCGGGTCAACCGCTTCCTGCATCACTTGAGCTTCCAGATCAGGCCGATTGATTACATCGGGTAAGTCAGTGCGGAGTTCTTCTAAAAGGGCAATAATCTTGGCAATTTTCTGCTCAGAAAGGAGGTTGAGTTGTAGCATCAATTGTGCCCTCTGTTCGGCAAAGTTCTCTTGGCGAGTTTGTCGAACTAGCACTCCAGTTGAAATTACCAGTGCAGCTGCATCTAAACCCTGATCTGACCAGCTAAATGGGGGTAGGTTAAATGGCAAAGTGTGCTCAAAAAAACTGCCGAAAATCCAGAGAGCCAGCATGATTAGCAAGCTATACAAAAATGTCGATCGCCCAAAGAATGTCGCGATTGCTTCTAGCACTCGTTGATGGGCGGGAATATCTCGAACTTCTTGAGTATGCAGTGAGGTAATTGCTTCAATATTTTTTGTCAGCGGATCTGGTAATGGAGCGGTGAGCACTTGATTTCGAGTGGCTTGCAGGTTGCGTTCATAAGCACCTGAGTTGAAGTGTTTATTGGCTGTGTCGTCTACGTTGTGCGTCATGCTGTAGCTTCCTGAATCTGGATTTTACTTCGACCATTCTTGAGATTTTTGGCAGCAGTAGTAGCCTAGTACCTCACGGCATAAATCAGCTAACCGTAGAGACGTTACATGTAACGTCTCTACGAGGGTCAACGGTTGTTAAACTTGTGCCTGAGACTACTAGCCTTCCATTATCTAGCCAGTTGTGGCGCTAACCGCTGGAGGAGTTGATTCAGTTGATTTTTGCGATCACGCGATCGCCTTTCTCTCTGACCTTTGACCTCCAACTTCTTTACAAAACTTTTCGCTTTCTCATACAGCTAGCACGGTACGCTCTTGTTGGTACGGACAAAGTTGCCGCAAGGCGATAATTCGTCTTTATTTGCGTCCCCCAGACTCGTTAAACTATCTGTTGATACCCTGAGATACCTCGATAACTATGAGCGTAGTTAGCCAAGTCATTCTTGTAGCCGATGATGAGCTTCGCTATCCAACTTACGGCGAACTCCAGACCATAAACGACTTCTTTAAGACAGGTGAGCAGCGGACTCGCATTGTCGAAGCGCTGTCTACAAATGAGAAAAAAATTGTGCAGGAAGCCAGCAAACAGCTCTGGAAAAAGCGCCCTGACTTTATCTCTCCTGGCGGAAATGCCTACGGTGATAAGCAGCGTGCTTTATGCCTGAGAGACTATGGTTGGTACTTGCGCCTGGTGACTTATGGGTTACTCGCAGGTGACAAAGAACCGATTGAATCGATTGGCGTTGTTGGGGCGCGAGAAATGTATAACGCTCTGGGCGTGCCTATGCCTGGTATGGCAGAAGCCATTCGTTGCCTCAAGGATGCTTCCCTAGCGTCACTGAGTGCAGCAGATGCAGCCGCAGCATCTCCCTACTTCGATTACCTCATCCAGGCAATGTCGTAACGTTCTGTTTTAACCCCCTAACACAAATTTTCCCACAGTTGGCGGGAATGGCTAGCAGAAGGATGCTAACGTTTTTGCCAATTGTGGGAAACTTGATTTTGATGGGGGAATTTGATTCTCAATGTCACGTATTGATAACATCTTAAGCTTCTGGTTTAAGGATTCTACTGGGGCAACCGAAACGAACCGCAAGGTCTGGTTTATCAAGAATCCAGAATTCGATCGCGCGATTGAACTCCATTTTCTAGAAGATTATCAGCAGGCAGCGGATGGGAAACTGGATCACTGGCAAGAAACTGCTGAGGGATGTCTGGCGCTCACGCTGGTGTTGGATCAGTTTCCGCGCAATATGTTTCGGGGACAGCCGCAGTCTTTTGCAACAGATGCAAAGGCCCTCGCGATCGCCCAGCACGCCATTCACCACGGCTTTGATCAAACCCTACCGCTGATCCAGCGCTGGTTTATCTACATGCCCTTCATGCATAGCGAGAACCTGGAGACTCAGCGGCACTCAGTTGAGCTGTTTCGTCAACTGGCAGATAATCCAGAGACCCAAAGCTGCTATCCCTATGCCATCAAGCACCTGGAAGTGATTGAACGGTTTAGGCGGTTTCCCCATCGCAATGCAATTTTGGGTCGAGAAAGCACCTTAGAAGAAATTGAATTTCTGAAGCAGCCTGGGTCATCCTTTTAAACTAAAAAAAGAGTCCGACCGAAGCCGAACCCATTGCTACTCTCTCATACTCGTAAAAATGGTTTGAGTGTTACAAATCTCCGCCGCGTAGAGCCAGCAAGAAGATCACTACAGGTCCAGAAATCATGATTGCCGCTACCAATGTGAGCTGAACAATCGCCTCCCAGTTAATCCCACCTAAACCACCAGCAACCCCATTTAAAATGTCAGTCATAAAGCCTATTTTTCCTCCCAAACTAAGCCAGCTAACCGCTTTTCAGAATTTCATAATATTGCTATGACAGTTAAGTATCCTAAACTGGCAATGCGGTTTTTACTCAGAAAGTTAACAAAAGTATAAAAAGGACGTTGATTCTATGGCAACTTGGCGGTGTGTGAAGCAATGTGGTGCCTGTTGTCATCTCGATCCCAGCGATCGCCCTGACCTTGCAGATTATCTGAATATCGAGGAATTGGAACAGTACTTCAGCCTGATTGGTGAAGGAGGCTGGTGCATTAACTTTGATCACACCACTCGTGAGTGCCGGGTTTACCTGAACCGCCCCCGTTTCTGTCGCGTAGAATCAGACGTTTTTCATGAGCTGTATGGCATCGAGCCTGAAGATCTGAATGAGTTTGCCATCGAGTGTTGTCACCAACAGATTGAGGGTGTGTATGGCGATCGCAGCCTGGAAATGCTTCGTTTTGACGGAGAAGTCGGCATTTAGTAAAAGGTTGCGCTTTTCAGCAGAGTTCACGATACTAGATAATGAAAGAAATATGAAAGTACATTTCAAGAACCTGTGCTGTGAAACACTCTTTGTCTGCTCCAAATTGTCCAGATCTGCAACTAACATCCCCTGAGCCTTCAGATACTGCGTTTGTCCCATCAGAATCACAAGCATGTTTAAATATTTTAGTTGGAGAGGGTCAGGTTGATGCAATTCCACAGGGTGAAGCCACCATAGAAGGCTTTAGCACAGATTGTGAGTGTGTTTCAGGTAAAGAGCCGAGCTGTCCTCCCTGGAGAGTTTTTACCTCTACGTTTATCACCATCTTCCTGGCAGAGTTGGGGGACAAAACTCAAGTTTCCACGCTGCTAATGAGTGCTGAATTCCATAATCCCTGGGTGATCTTTGCGGGCGCTAGCATTGCCTTGATTACAACAACGTTACTGGGGGTTCTGGTTGGTCGCTGGCTTGCCACTCGCCTTTCTCCTAAAACCCTGGATACAGCTGCTGGAATTACCCTGGCGTTAATCGCGGCTTGGCTGGTGTGGGATGTGATGCGGATGTAGGTTTCAGGTTTCAGGTGCCAGGTTTCAGAACCTCCTGCCCCCTGCACCCTTCTTGCTAAGAATTAACAACTATCAACCAACAATTTCATGGACTGGCATCTTCTTGGACTGGCATTTATTACGGTGTTTCTTTCAGAACTGGGGGACAAAAGCCAACTGGCTGCGATCGCTATCAGTGGTGGCTCCAAATCTCCACGGGCTGTGTTTTTGGGAGCAACGGCAGCACTGCTGCTGGCCAGCTTCCTGGGCGTGATTATTGGCGAAGGGACGGCTCAAATCTTGCCCGATCGCGTAGTGAAAATCATTGCAGCGGTTGGATTTTTGGTAATAGCAGTTCGTCTGTTGCTGCCGCAGTCTAAAGAATCCCAAAAAGATACAGGTTAGACTGATATTTTATTGAGAGAATCTTAAGCTGCATGACAGGTCGAACAAAGGGAATCAATTGGGGGAAATGGGGCACCATCTTTACAGTTATCGGTGTAGCGGTCGCACTTATTACAGTTGCGTTGACTACTCCAGAGATTAAGTGCCTGTTTTGGCAGTCAAACTCTTGCCCAGAAGAATTAGTTGATGTTGATTTGATTGTAGAGACTGAGGAATCGCAGCCTTTGAAAGGAGCTAAGGTGCAGTTCAAGTTTAAGGGTGCTCCTGAGCCTAGAGAAACCGATAGTAGTGGCTATGTAACAATTCAAATTCCGAATAGAGATGATGTAACCGTTACTTTATCTAAGGAAGGGTTCCAAACCGAAAATTATGTAATCAACTTGAAAAATGATCCTAAACGAACCAGAACTTTTCCCTTAAAGCGTTTAGCATCCAGTAATTCTTCAGTTCCAACTCCTTCCCATGAAGCTTCACCATCGCCAATTCCTTCTGACGACTTAAGATCGACTGTAGGGGTGGATTATACAAAATTACAAAGTCTTTTAAGGGCGGGGTATTGGAGAGAAGCGGATCAAGAAACTAGTCAAGTCATTTTTCAGGTAGCCAACCCGCAAAGGACAGATTGGGTTGATATGGAATCGCTAGCAAAATTTCCCTGTGAAGATCTTCGTACTATTGACCACTTATGGAGTAAGCACAGCAACTACCGTTTTGGGTTCAGCATTCAGCAGTCAATTTGGCAAAGTGTTCAGAATGATGCAGAGACTCCTTCTGCAATCCGAGGACAGTTTGGAGAACAAGTTGGCTGGTCAAGTGATGGTCTCGATTACACAATTAATGCTCCTAAAGGTCATCTACCTGTTAGTTGGATCAGTTTGGATTGGGTAGGAGGTTTAAGGCGAGGAGGCGGTGTTCTCCTTGATCGTGTCAAAGCGTGTGGTGTCTAGGTGCCCTGAAATCCATTCCAGCAAAATTGGGTTAACGAGTTCTGGGGCTTCGTCTTGAGGACAGTGCCCCACGCCTTGTAGGGGAATAAAGCGTTCGACACAGGAAAACTTAGCAAATTCTTGACCCAGGGCGATCGGTTCCCACGGATCATCAGTCCCCCAGAGAATGATGGCAGGGCAAGGCAGAACCTGCAGCAGGTCTTCGGGTAACGGTCCTTGGGAATAGGCTGTAAATGCCAGGAAAACATCGACGGCACCGAGATCGCTGGCAGGAGCCAAAATTAGATCCACCAATTCATCCGTTACGGCTTCGGAATTGATGTAGGCTTTGAGCAGAATTTTGCGCACGGTGGCTGGCTGTGCAATTTGCTTAAAGAAGGCGTGACCGATCCACCTGGCTTTGAGAATTTGTTGGAGGAGCGGTGCGCCAAGGCGTTTGTGCAAGGGTTGAGTGATGCGACGGCGATCGTGGAGCAGGCGCAGCGAGCAATTAATCAGGGCAATTCCACGGGCAATATCAGGATCATCTACAGCCGCCTGCATCGCCGCAATACAACCGATCGAGTTACCGATTAGAAATGCCGGTTCTCCAATCACCTCTCTGCAGAAATCTACAATTTGTTGTCCCCAAGTCTCAAAGGTGTACTCAACGTGCGTACCAGGGTCTAGTGAGCCTGGCGTTGGTTTTGCAGAACCCCCAAACCCGATTAAGTCGAGTGCATAGACGCGGCAGGTAGCGGCCAAAACGGGGAGATTTTTTCGCCAATGCCCAAGAGAGGCTCCAAGCCGTGGATAAGCACCACGGGCGATCCCTGATTACCTTGAGTTTGATAGTTAATCGGGAAGCGCTGCCACATCCAGGTGTGGATTGAAACCTCCCCTTGCCAGGCGTTAATGCCATCAGAGTCAGTAGTCCGTGGTGTTACTGTCATGAACTCAATTCTTTATTCGCCAAAATTTCTAATTTTACCCGAATTAAGAAGATAAACTCTATCTAAAAGGTGTGGATCTCCCTACCTTAATGGTAGAAATTTCCGTCTTGTCAAAAAGAAATTTCTCTTCTTAAATTATAGCTAAACTTTAACTTTTGTAATGTCCTGCGATCGTCTTGATAGTCAGGTTTACTCAGGGGGTGGCTACTCTGCTTCTAGCTTAAGTCGCTCAGGGAGGTCTACCATGTGGATTACTCGAATCATCCTGCCAAAGGAACAAGTTCCTAGTCTCCGCGTTTATCGGGGAAATTTTGTAACCCCCTTTAACGTTCAGCAGGCGGGGAATGACTATCAAGAAATCTACCAAAAAGTTTTGGAGGAACGGTTTGCGCTAGGCGACTATTTTCACAATACAGCTAGCACAGTGGGTGATCGTGATCAGTTTTTTGGGGTGGATGCGTGAGTATCCACCTTTTCATCTGTGTCTCTTTAATATTTCTTTATTTATGTCTTTGGAGTGTTGGTAATGGTTGGTTGAGGAGAGTAATTTGTCAGGTAGAGCAACCCTAGTAAACAATTTAAAGTCGTTTACTGCGCTGGGTTAGCTATTGCTAATCCGTCATCACAATCAGCTCTACTCCAGGATTGTTTGAAACATTGATGTGACGAGGTAAAGGCATGGCAAGTCTGAATACGAAGGTGAATGCATCCGCTCCGGCTTCTAAAGTGGCTAAGGCACCATTTGTTGCGTCGCGCTCAAAGGCTCCCGGAAGACAAGCGATCGCGTTGATCTCGGATCACGGTGACCCCGCCGCTGAAATTGGTAAGGAAGAGGCTGGTGGACAGAATGTTTATGTTCGTCAGGTGGGTGAAGCGTTAGCCAATCTGGGTTGGCAAGTGGATATGTTCACTCGCAAGGTAAGATCCAGCGATCCAAGCGTTGTGCAACATTCCCCCCATTGCCGCACGGTTCGATTAGTGGCGGGTCCTGAAGAGTTTATCCCTCGCGATCAGCTATTCGACTATATGCCCGAATTTGTCGAAGCGTTTCAAACGTTCCAAAGCAAAGAAGGAACAAACTACCCGTTAATTCACACGAACTACTGGATGTCTGCCTGGATTGGGTTGCAACTGAGGAAAGAGAGCAACATCCAGTTGGTTCACACCTATCATTCAGTGGGAGCCGTGAAGTATCAGTCCGTACCCAATCGTCCTGCGATCGCCGAGACTCGCTTGTCCGTTGAACGAGAAATTTTGGAGCAGGCAAACTGTGTGGTGGCGACCAGTCCTCAAGAGGAAGAAATTTTGCGGACGTTGGTATCTGAGCAAGGATGCATTGAGGTGATTCCCTGCGGAACCGATATCGAAAACTTCTCTGCCATACCGAAGCCAGAAGCGAGGGCAGCGTTAGGATTTGCTCCCGATGAGGCGATCGTGCTCTACGTTGGGCGGTTTGATCCCCGCAAAGGTATTGAAACATTGGTGAGAGCCTTTGCCCAGTTGAAAGCGGGGGTTGACTGTCAGATGGCGAGTGCGGGCACCTCCACCTCCGCCTCTACGCTCTGTGCTTTGAATCCCGATAAGCTTCGATTAGTCATTGTGGGCGGTAGTGATCCCACTCAATCGGATGGATCGGAACGAGAGCGGATTGGGCAGCTTGTGCGAGAGTTTGGTTTGGCAAATCAAACCCACTTTGCGGGTCGCATCGGACATGACCTGTTGCCGCTCTACTACACAGCAGCCGATGTGTGTGTTATTCCCAGCCACTACGAGCCATTTGGACTGGTGGCGATCGAAGCGATGGCCTGTGGAACACCCGTTGTGGCCTCTGCAGTTGGCGGGTTGAACTTCAGTGTTGCACAAGAGGAAACAGGACTGCTGGTTCCTCCTCACGATACGACTGCTTTCGCTCGTGCGATCGACCGGATCCTGACGGACGAGGTGTGGGCGCGGAAACTAAGACGGCAGGCCCCGATCCGAGTTCAAGAGAACTTCAGTTGGCCAGGTGTGGCTACCCGATTGGGCAACTTGTACCGCTGCCTCCTGGCACAGTCTATTTCTCACGAAGAGTTGTGGAGTCCAGGTCAGGCTTCCAGTTCTGCTGCTGCTACTGTAGCGGCGGCGGCAAGTGCTTCTGCTGTAGTAACTTCAAAAGCCAGTACGCTGACGAAGGCTTCGTAGAAAAGGCTGCAGGATGAAGGATGAAGGATGGTCTACTTAAGCTTTATCGTTCATCCTTTATCCTTTAGCAATTAGTCCTTCCACAAGGCAATACCGCCCAATAAGCCGGAGATATTCGGCACAATTTTGGTGTTGGAGGGTAGCTGGAAGGCGATGCGATCGGTATTGCCGCCGCCAATATAGAGGGTGTCGTAATTGAACAGGTTTTGTAGGGTTGCGATCGCGCGTTTCAAGCGATCGTTCCACTTTGCTTTTCCATCCTGATCAAGCGCGGCTCGTCCTAGTTGCTCTTCATAGGTTTCACCTTTGCGGAATGGATGATGGCCCAGTTCCAGATTGGGGACTAGTTTGCCGTTTACAAATAGGGCAGAACCAAAGCCCGTGCCGAGTGTAATCACTAATTCAACGCCCTGACCCGAAACCGCTCCTAGCCCTTGCATATCGGCATCGTTAATCACCCGCGTTGGCTTATCTAACTGTCTAGACAGAGCGGTTGCGAGATCAAACATAATCCAGTCAGGCGTCAGGTTGGCGGCTGTTTCCGTAACCCCTTCCCGAACGACACCCGGAAACCCGACTGAGACGCGATCGAAGGTCTTGCCCTGAGCTAAGGCTGCGATCGCGCCGATCACTGCATCGGGTTTTGCTGGTTGCGGGGTGGGTAGGCGATCGCGTTCAGCAAGTGGGGTACCGCATTCGTCCAGCACCATGACTTTGATGCCGCTGCCGCCAATATCAACTGCAAGTGTCTGGATTCCCATCGGTTCAATCTACCCAGCCCAGATCTTGTTCAGAAAGCTGACCGGGCGGTTTTCCAGTTGGAAAAATGGGATGGGCAAGCGATCGCTCCTGCCTGCGTCGAATCATTTCCTGTTGGGTTAGAGGAGCTGGGGGTGGGGGCTGAGTAGGCTGATCAGCAGGCTGGAGTGATTTTGCCTCTTGCTTCTGTGGAACCTGCTTCGGTGGGATATCCAGCGTTTGCTTCAGCTGCGAGTTGGCTTCTGCAAGCTGAAGCGCGGTTTGCTTTGCCTCTGCCAACTCAGTTTCCAGATCTTGATTGCGCTGCGCTGCTTTTTCCAGGCTGGTTTGCAGTCTCTTTTCAGATGCAGTTTGGTTTTTCAAGTCTGCCTTCAGCTCAGCAACTTGTTTCTTTAGTTCAGCTTCTCGCTGCTCTGCTTCCTCCAAAGCATTCTTCAGCTCAATCACATCTGCATCAAGTGTTGATTGAGTTGAAGATTGTTCTAAAGCATTGTCACCTGGCGGTTTTGCTGAACTCGTCGTTTTACTCGTTCTTGTGGACGTTTTAGCGGTAGCGGTTGTGCTATCTGAGTTGATCTCTGGCGTGTTGACCGCAACTGCATCAGCCTGTGAGTCTGCAGGCTTTTGCGCTTCTTCTCGCAATAAATCTGATAACCGTTTTCTAGCCATCATTTCCTCCAATCCCGCTGGATTTCATCTGCTGCTCGACGATAGTCTGCTTCTGCCTCCCTGGCATTTTTTCCTCGCCATTTTGCAATGGTGACTCCTTCTAACGCCGCCCGTTCATGGGCTTTGTAAGCTCGGATAAAGGCATTACAGGCAGGAATGCCAAGTTCCATCAGGGTATTTTGAGCCTCTAATGCTTCCCCCAAACTACGCGGATCAACCTTGGTCAGAAGTACCCGATGAGCAACTCCGACCGGCATCACCGCCTCACGCACTGTTTCAATCAGTGCGCGAGATCCATCGGCGCAGGGGAGTGGGCAACACAACATAGTCTGCTGCCGGAACCACAGCGGCTAAAGCGTCTGAGTCAAGGGCTGGTGGTGTATCCACCACAACTACATCATAGTTTTCTATCTTACGCAGGTCACTTAAAAGCGTTGGGTTCGTTTCTCGTACTAGATCAAATCCCACACTTTTGTCACTCCGCTCCATCCACCACGTCGCCGATCCTTGTGGATCGGCATCGACTAATAATACCCGGTGGTTTTCTGCCAGAGTTTCTGCCAGATTGACTGCCGTCGTAGTTTTGCCAACTCCCCCTTTACCATTGAGCACGACAAGAACGTTGTGAGGTTGGGAGGATAGTTTGGACTGGCTTTGCTTGGAAGAATTGGAGGTTGAAGGGGAAGATTTTTGAGCAGCCACGATCGCTGTGTTACGCTGATCCATCGGCATGACTATACCGCGTTCTGCCAATTAAACCTGCTTACCCCCATAAAGATTTATTTTCAGCCTTTAAAGGCTCTTGAAAGTGATAGAACTTACGCATTTTGACTAAAATCTCGGAGGTTTAAGTCACTATCGTTCGTCACGACGCTTGCTTCTTGGTTAAACCTCCGAGGTTTGCGTAAGTCCTGAGTGAATTCTGGCAGCGGATGAATTAAGAAAGCATACTTCTCAACAACCTGGTTGCCGAGCAGGTGTTCCTGGATAATTTGCTCAATTACAGGTGGAGTGGCGCTGTGATACCAGACGCCATCGGGATAAATCACCAGAATTGGACCCTGGTTACACACTCTCAAACAGTTTGCTTTGGTGCGAAAAATGCAGCCAGGACGAGCATCTGTGGGTTGATCAAGCTGAAGCTCTTTCAGTCGGGTTTTGAGGTAATCCCAGGCGTCTAGCCCAATCGCTCTGGAGCAGCACTTTGGTTTACTTTGATCGGCACAGATGAAAACATGCCGTTGGATGTGGGATAGTCCTAATGCTCGAACGCAGACCCCAAGGGAATCAGAGGCGCAGGTTTCGGACTGAGTAACCATGATCTGGATTTTGGATTGCAGATTTTAGATTAGAAAGGTCTGGACGTGAACAAGGTTTAAGTTGAAGCTTTGAAACAATTCAGGTCATCGGTTGATACAACCGATGACCTGAAGGGTGTTAGGCTTGAACCTTATTCGTCGTCGTCCTCGAAATCATCGCCATTGTCGTCGTTAACGGTAGCATCACTAATGAACTCGTCGTCACCATCAGGCAAAATAGCTGAGAATTCAGTCTTGCTGCTGCCCATACCATAGTCAAAGCCATAGGTTGGACGGTCTTCGAGAGTACTATCTAACCCGTAGCTGCGAGCGGTGCGATCGTCCAGGACGACATCTCGAAGATCAGAATCCTCATCAAAGACGCTCATGCCTTCATAGGATAGATCTACATCCGGACTACCCACCTCTTCGTAGGCATTGAAGCCTGTACCTGCGGGAATCAGGCGTCCAATAATGACGTTTTCCTTCAAACCTCGCAGCCAGTCAGATTTGCCTTCGATCGCCGCCTCCGTCAGCACCCGTGTCGTTTCCTGGAAGCTCGCTGCAGAGATGAAGCTGTCTGTATTCAGAGAGGCTTTTGTAATTCCCAGCAGAACGGGAGTATATTCCGCAGGAGCACCCCCCGTGATCGACATCGCCTCGTTCACCTGCTCCACCTGATACAGTTCAACCAACTCACCCGGCAGCATGGTAGTATCACCGCCATCATCGATACGGGCTTTAGAGGTCATCTGACGCACTACCACCTCGATGTGCTTGTCAGAAATATCAATGCCCTGCGATTGGTATACAGACTGAACTTCGTTGACCAGGAACATCTGCACTTCTCGCAGGCTTTGGAGCGCTGAATCATGAACACCAAAGGTTTCTCGACTGGCTTTGAAGAGAACTTCGAGCAGCTCATGAGGATTGGCTGGACCATCCGTTAAGCGCTCCCCGGCACTAACGGGTTGACCATCGGAGATAATGGCGTTTTGTCCGGGGCTGATCTGATACTCGCGCAGGTTTCCATCTGCTTCCACAACCTTCACTTCAACAGAATCGTCTTCAGCGTAAGACACCTGAGCGGTACCGGCTCGTTCAGCCAGGACACAGGCTTCCCTGGGCTTACGCGCTTCTAGCAGCTCTTCAATCCGGGGTAGACCCTGGATAATATCACCCGTCTTGGCACGCTCGAAGACCAGCAGTACCAGGTTGTCACCCCGCTGCACCAGGTCACCATCGTCAATGTGCAGCACAGCTCCGGGAGAGACTCGATAGGGACGAGCAAGTCGCAATGTCACTTGAGAGTCATTGATATGCACAACCTGACCGGATTCCTTCAAGGTGATGCCTTGAGCCAGTTGAGACCCTGCAACCACCAGGTCACCCACCTTAACCTTGGGAGCATTTCCTTGAGTGTCGATCGTGATCAGGTCAGCCCCGCGCATCACTAGAATCCGACGAATGGCCTCCGCCCCTTCATGAATCCCGCGCACTTCCCCATCCTCTTTACAAAGAATCTCAGTTCGAGCGACAACAGCCCCTGGTGCAATTTGATCGCCATCCTTCACCAAAACGCGGGTCAGGGTGCTGCCCTGTGTCGGATCGGCGGCAATATCGCGACGAATCACCAGTGATTCCAGAATCACCAGTTGCAAGCGCAGGGTTTCTGGGTCGTTTTCATCCGGTACGAGTTCAATGTCAGCCGCTAGCTGAGGAGCGTCCTGGTCAATTTCCAGAACCAGTTGAATTTTAAGCAGCTCCAGCCCTTCAACCGATTTGACACGCTCTCCGTCTTTGTAAGGCATGCGCTGAACTGCTCTCAGACGAATGGAGCGCCCAGAATCTTCATTGGTTGATTCCTGGCTGGGCACAGAAGGTTCATCCGGAACTGTAAACTCAGTAACTGGACGGAGTAGAAGGGCTGGACCTTCAGGACTCTCGACGTACTCGACATAACGCAGCTCGTCAACGGTCAATCCTGGCATGACTTCCTGTCCAGGGTTTGCCAAGATACTCTCTTGAGTGATGATGTCGTCTGGGTTATCGACCATATGTAAGTCACCGGGCTTAATCACGATCTCGCGCAGGATATCGTTTTTCTGGGTGACTTCGACGACCCCACTGCTCTGGCAGAAGATATCTTTAACGACTTCTGTTCCGGCTTCAACGTACTGACCATCTTCAACCATCAACAAGGAGATGTCTTTGTTGACTTCGTGGGCTTCTTCAGGAATCCAAAGCAAAGTTCCGCCTTTGACGACCTCATACCCTTGCTTGGCTTTACCCCGCTTGGCCACTTCTACGCCGGAATACTTAATAATGCCACCGGTCTGTGTACGGTAGCGATCGTCAATTAACTCCGCGACGACCTGGTTGTTGGTGACTTTGGTGCCTGGCGTTGCTTTGAGGGAGAAGACCTGATTGTGGTTGGTTTCAATTAGATAGTGATCCCGACCTTGATAGCTCTCTGCTCGAACTTGTGCTTGATCAAGCAAGACGGAGGCGGTAATAATTTCAACCTCTCTGCCACCCTTGCCTTCAGTTTCTTGGGGTAAGCGAACCGTTCCACCGTGCTCAGTGATCAATTTGGTTTCAGCCAGGAAGCCGTTTGCTTCGATGCGATCGCCATTTTTAACGACTGGCTCAGCCGCGGGGGGCAGGTTGTAAACTTCACCGGATAACACCCACAGCAATCCGCCCCGTTGAGCAATCCGAGTGGTGTTGCCCTGACGGTCTTTCTTCTCTTCAGGGAGCAGATCGGCGAAGCGAACCTCACCGGCAATATCAGAGGAAACGTCTTTCGCGGCTTTTTCAGTAGTCTTACGAGAGCGCCCTGTGATTGGTACTTCTGCCAGAATTTGCCCAGCCTTCACCTTCTGTCCATCGCGTGCTAGCAGGGTTGCACCCTGAGCGACCGAGAAGGTTTGTTGTTGTCCGTCTGCACCTTCTAGTGTGATTTTGGAATTTGCATCCACAGACTCGACAGATAACGCCTCCTCACCGTGGCGAGTTCGCAGGGGACGAGTGCGCAGTCGCTTCGGGAAGCGGAGAGTGCCTTCAAAATTGGCTCGTTCTTGACGAGCCATTTCACCCGTGAACACCCCACCGGTGTGAAAGGTGCGCATTGTCAACTGGGTTCCAGGTTCCCCAATCGACTGAGCCGCAATGATGCCAACTGCTTCGCCAATATCCACCATGTGCGCGTGGGCAAGACTCCAGCCATAACAGGACTGGCAGACCGAGCGGGTTGCCTCGCAGGTGAGGGGCGATCGCACAAATACCTCGTCTACTCCGGAACTTGCAATCTTTTCAGCCAGCTCATCCGAAATGGATTCGTTACGAGCCACTACCACTTCACCTGTTTCGGGATGAATAACGTCCCGTCCAATCACTCGACCGAGCAGGCGGTTTTTCAGCGGGATCAGGACGCGATCGCCATCCCGCATACTGCTGACCGCAATGCCCCGTTGAGTGCCACAGTCCACTTCTCGAATGATCACATCCTGCGACACGTCTACCAGACGACGAGTCAGGTAACCAGAGTCTGCCGTCCGCAGCGCCGTATCAACCAATCCCTTCCGAGCGCCGTAGGACGAAATGATGTACTCTGTAACCGTCAATCCCTCGCGGAAATTGGTCTTAATCGGCAGGTCAATAATTTCACCTTGTGGGTTGGCCATCAGTCCCCGCATCCCCACCAACTGGCGCACCTGGGAAATATTCCCCCGCGCCCCAGAGAACGCCATCATGTAAACGGAGTTGAGTGGGTTATTGTTCTTGAAGTTACGCACAACTTCATCCTTCAACTCCTCATTCGTTCCATTCCAGGTATCAATCACCTTTTGGAACCGCTCAACTTCGGTGATTTCGCCCCGAATATAGCGCTCTTCCGTCTCCCGGATGGTCTCCTCAGCGGCTTCTAACAACTGCCGCTTGGTTGGAGGGATTTGCAAATCGTCTACGCTAATCGAAACGCCCGCACGGGTCGCAAATTTGAACCCCAAGTCTTTCAGCTTGTCTGCCATTTGAGCAGTCCGGGCAGTGCCATGATTCGTAAACGACCAGGCGATCGTCTTGGTCAACTGCTTCTTGTTGATCACCTGATTGCGAAAAATTGGTTTGTTGCTACGCTCTGCCATTGTTCAACCCCGCCTTTCCCGTGAATGGATTTTAGATTGAAGATTGCGGATTTTAGATTGATAGTTGAGAATCTAAACTCTAAAATCTCAAATCGCCCTAGCCTGCTAGAGCATCTTGAATGGTTTTGTTGTAGATGATTCGTCCCGGTGTGGTGCGAATGTATTGGGAAATCAAATTACCCTCTGCATCGTGCCGAACCCGACGGAATTTGTAGACCCTGGTCACAACTCCATCCGGTGAAGTCTGCTCATCCAGGACATCCTCATCCCGTTCTTCGGTTTCCATCTCCCCGTCAAAACGAACCCAAACGTAGGTATGGAGATCAACTTGTTCCTGCTCGTAAGCCGTAATGGCATCGTCTAAATTCGCGAAGTAGCGATCGATTCCCTTTTGAGCCGCTGTATTCTCAGCGGTTAGATAGTAACAGCCCAGTACCATATCCTGGCTCGGTGTAATGATTGGACGACCGGTTGCCGGAGACAGAATATTGTTCGAGGCCAGCATCAATAGCCGCGCTTCGGCCTGGGCTTCAAGCGACAGCGGCACATGAACCGCCATTTGGTCACCATCAAAGTCAGCATTAAACGCCGGACAGACGAGCGGATGAAGCTGAATCGCACGGCCTTCAACCAGGATTGGCTCAAATGCTTGAATTCCAAGGCGGTGCAATGTGGGTGCGCGGTTCAGCATGACTGGGTGCCCTTCAATCACCTCTTCCAGTACATCCCAGACAATTGAATCGTTGCGCTGAATCAGCTTCTTCGCCGCCTTGATGTTATTCACCAACCCTTGACGAATCAGGCGATGGATGACAAACGGCTGGAACAGCTCGATCGCCATCTCTCTCGGCAGTCCACACTGATGAATTTGCAGCTTTGGACCGACCACAATCACGGAACGACCCGAGTAGTCCACCCGTTTACCCAGCAGGTTTTGACGGAAACGCCCCTGTTTACCTTCAATAATGTCAGAGAGCGACTTCAGCGGTCGGTTATTCGCACCCACCACCGTGCGTCCGCGACGACCATTGTCAATCAAGGCATCCACCGCTTCCTGCAGCATCCGCTTCTCATTCCGGACGATAATTTCAGGAGCCAAAATCTCTTGTAAGCGAGCCAGGCGGTTATTGCGATTGATCACGCGACGATACAAGTCATTCAAGTCAGAGGTTGCGAACCGTCCGCCGTCTAACTGCACCATCGGTCGCAGATCAGGCGGAATCACCGGAATGACGGTCAGCACCATCCACTCTGGCTGAGACCCCGTTGCTACAAAGTTGTCAATCACCCGTAAGCGTTTGATCAACTTTGCCCGTTTCTGTCCCTTGGAGGTGGCAATTTCCTCGCGGAGTTTTTCGGCTTCCTCTTCCAAATTAATGTCTTGCAGTAAACGCTGAAGGGCTTCAGCGCCAATCCCAACCTCAACACCGGTCAGCTGAGAATCTTCGCTGTAAAGCTGATCTTCAATCTCAATCCACTGATCTTCAGTTAGCAACTGCTTGTAGGTCAGATTTTCAGCATTGCCTGGATTCAACACGACATAGGCATTAAAGTAGACAATTTGCTCGACATCCCGCAGCGGCATGTCGAGCAGGATGGCCATGTAGCTGGGAATGCCCTTCAAGTACCAGACATGGGCGACGGGAGCCGCGAGCTTGATGTAGCCCATCCGGTGACGACGCACGCGAGACTCCGTCACCTCAACGCCACAGCGTTCGCAAACAATTCCCCGATGGCGGACTCGCTTGTACTTACCGCAGTGACACTCCCAATCTTTCGCTGGGCCAAAGATGCGCTCACAGAACAAACCGTCCATCTCTGGCTTCAGCGTCCGATAGTTGATGGTCTCCGGCTTCGTCACTTCACCAACCGCCTGACCGTTTGGTAACGTGCGCTCACCCCACTGCCGGATCCGCTCTGGAGATGCCAGACCAATTTTCACATAGTCAAACCGCTGCTCTAGCTTCGGCATCGTGTTTAGTTCCTTATCAAATTGTGGCTACAAGGTCTTGAGAGGCTAGGGGCTAGAGGACAGAGCTTGATCCCTAGTCCCTAGTCCCTACTCTTCTGCCTCATCCATTTCGTCTCGGGAAATAGATTCGTAAGTTGGTCGAGAGGGAGCTCGACGGTTACTGACATCTGCCATTAAGTCTACTTCTGTGTCGCGGCTAGTCCCGTCTTCCCGTGTGTCTAGTTTGTGGACGGCAACATCCAGACACAGAGATTGAAGTTCGCGCATCAGCACCTTGAATGACTCTGGTGTACCCGGACGGGGGATCGCCTTACCTTTAACGATCGCGTTCAGCGCCTCGTTGCGTCCTTGCATGTCATCCGACTTGACGGTGAGCAGTTCTTGCAGAGTGTATGCGGCACCAAAGGCTTCTAGCGCCCACACTTCCATCTCACCAAACCGCTGACCACCCTGCTGCGCTTTACCACCCAGTGGCTGCTGGGTGACGAGCGAGTACGGTCCAGTCGAGCGGGCGTGAATCTTATCATCGACCAGGTGAACTAGCTTCAGCATGTAGGCGATGCCGACAGTAATTGGGCGATCGAAGGGTTCACCCGTGCGACCATCAAAGACCTGGATTTTGCCAGAATTTTCTGGATCGAATATCCAGTCCTCACCCTTGTAATCCGCACTCTCCTGCAGCTTGGCATGGACTGTTTCGCGCGATTTCTCCACACCATGCATTTCATCAAAGGGAATAACTTTGAAGCGCATGCCCAAGTTCTCTGCGGCCCAACCCAGCAAGCACTCGTAAACCTGACCCACGTTCATCCGAGACGGCACACCCAGCGGATTCAATACGATATCCACTGGGCTACCATCCGGTAGATAGGGCATATCTTCGATCGGCAGAATTCGAGAAATGATGCCCTTATTGCCGTGTCGCCCTGCCATCTTGTCGCCAACCTGGATCTTACGCTTTTGGGCAACATACACCCGGACAACCATGTTTGCTCCGGGAGGCAGCTCATCCCCCTGTTCACGGGTAAAGACGCGCACATCGACGACGCGACCTTTCTCACCGTTGGGAACCCGCAACGAATTGTCCCGCACATCTCTGGCTTTCTCACCGAAGATCGCCCGCAAGAGTTTTTCTTCTGGCGGCTGATCAGATTCTCCTTTCGGTGTCACCTTACCCACCAGAATGTCGCTTTGTTCCACCCAGGCACCAATTCGGATAATGCCGGTTTCATCCAGTTGCCGCAGAGCATCTTCCCCAACATTGGGGATTTCACGGGTAATCTCTTCGGGTCCTAGCTTGGTCTGCCGGGCCTCAATCTCATACTTCTCAACGTGGATAGAGGTGTAAACGTCGTTCGAGACCAGACGTTCACTGATCAGAATGGCGTCCTCGTAGTTGTATCCTTCCCACGGCATGTAGGCCACGACGACGTTTTGACCGAGGGCCAATTCGCCCTCTTCGGTCGCAGAACCATCGGCAAGCACCTGACCCGCAACGACGCGATCGCCAATAAACACAATCGGACGCTGATTCAAACAAGTATCCTGATTCGATCGCTGATATTTCTGGAGCAGATACTCAATTTCTCGCCCTTCCGGCGTTCGGACTCGAAGTCGATCTGCCGCTACATAGGTCACCTCACCGTCTGTACGACTGATGATCACCATCCCGGAATCTCGGGCCGCCTGAGCCTCCAACCCAGTTCCGACCAAGGGACGCTCTGGGCGTAGAAGTGGGACTGCCTGACGTTGCATGTTGGAACCCATCAAGGCTCGGTTTGCGTCATCATGCTCCAAGAACGGAATCAGTGAAGTCGCAACCGAAATAATTTGCACTGGAGAAACCGCCACATAATCAACTTCATCAGATTTCGCGGTTGTAAACTCCTGACGGTAGCGAATCGGCACCTCGTCGCCCACAATACGACTCTCCGCATCCATCGGCACATCCCCTGCTGCAACCCGCAAATCGTCTTCCTCGTCAGCCGTCATGTGAACAGGTGGCAAATCTCTCCGAACCCGCCCATTCTCAACTTTGTAGAAAGGGGTCTCAATAAAGCCGTAGGCATTGACACGAGCATGTGTTGCCAGCGAACCAATCAGTCCAGCGTTTGGACCTTCGGGTGTTTCAATGGGGCAAATCCGTCCATAGTGAGAGGGATGAATGTCTCGCACCGCAAAGCCTGCTCGTTCTCGTGTTAAACCACCTGGACCTAAAGCGCTCAAGCGACGTTTGTGAGTCAGCTCTGCCAGCGGATTCGTTTGATCCATGAACTGAGACAACTGGGAAGAGCCAAAGAACTCTTTAATCGCTGCAACCAAGGGTTTGGGGTTCACGAGCGAAGCTGGAGTGAGAGAATCGGCATCGGATACGGTCATCCGCTCTCGGATAATCCGCTCTAATCGATTAAGACCAACCCGAACCTGGTTTTGCAGCAACTCACCCACTGATCGCACCCGACGGTTCCCCAGGTGGTCAATGTCATCAATCGTGCCGATATCGAATTCCAGGTTAATCAGGTAGTCGATCGCGGCCAGAATATCTTGAGGTGTCAGAACTCTTACTGTGTCAGGCACATTCAAGCGTAGCTTGCGATTCAGCTTATACCGACCAACCTTACCCAAATCGTATCGCTTGGGATCAAAGAAGCGAGAATCCAATAGCTGCTGCCCCCCTGACACCGTAGGAGGTTCACCGGGACGCAGCTTGCGATACAGCTCCATCAGTGCCTCTTCCTCCCCATACTGCCCTTCCTTCTCAATGGTTTTCTGGAAGTACTCAGGATGACGCAGCGCATCAAAGATTTCACCATCACTCAGACC
Organism: Leptolyngbyaceae cyanobacterium RU_5_1; assembly: GCA_012034055.1. Lineage (GTDB taxonomy): Bacteria > Cyanobacteriota > Cyanobacteriia > Leptolyngbyales > Leptolyngbyaceae > JAAUSG01. Next base: position 44,972 of record JAAUSG010000005.1, read on the forward strand.
CAGCGCCTTCAATAAAACTTGAGCAGACAGCTTACGGGTCTTGTCGATCCGAACCCATACCAGATCATTTTTGTCGGTTTCAAATTTCAACCAGGCACCCCGGTTGGGAATCAAGCTGGCATTGTAGGTACGACGTCCGTTTTGTCAGTTTCCGACTTGTAGTAAACACCAGGACTGCGGACAATCTGGTTTACGATTACCCGCTCAGCCCCGTTAATAATAAATGTTCCCCGTTCGGTCATCAGGGGCAAGTCGCCAATGAAAACCTCCTGCTCCTTAATCTCACCAGTTTCCTTGTTAATCAACCGTGTCGGAACATACATCTGAACAGCGTAACTGCTGTCACGCCGCTTTGCTTCATCAACGTCGTATTTGGGTCGCTTGAGCTTATAATCTTTGCCTATGAAGTGAAGCTCCAGCTTTCCGGTGTAGTCAGTAATCGGGGAGAAGCCATCCAGTTCCTCAATTAGCCCCTCTTTAAGAAACCAGCGGAAACTCTCCCGCTGAATTTCAACCAAGTCTGGCAGAGTGAAGGCGGGTGTGTTGTAGTCTGTCATGCGTTGTCTTCAGAAGGGTATGCCCAGAGCAAGTGTAAAATTGTAAGCGATAAAGTACAAAAAATCAACGCTAGATCCCGATCTCAACTCGGAATCCACGCATTAGTGGGTAGAGTATGATTGGGAAAGCCAAAGATGTGGATTGTCGAACGCCTAAAACATTCTTGAGTCATTAGAAATCTCATCTTGCTAACGGTTAACCACTTTGGGATAAAAATTTGCAGGATTATTCATGGTATGGAGATACTATAGGAGCGTTCAGGATGCTCAGATGAATGTTGCAATATGTAACGAGCCATAGAACTAATGTGAGCGCCTTAGTTGACCATAAGATTCTGATAAAGGCAAGTCTTTGGCTCACTTTATAAACACTTCTATATATTATGACTCAAAGAACCCTAAAATGTGGGGATGGCTAGCAAAAATCTGTTCATCAGTCAATCGACTCTTAACAATAGATTTGGATCTAAGAAATTGGACGCCTAGAATCACTAGACGGTTGCTCTATCTATACAGCATCTCTCTATGCAGCCTATGCAGCTACAGATTGTGGTGAAGGAAGATTAAAAAGTTGACAAGCATTTTGAGTCGTCTGCATCGCGAGTTCTGCTAACGGAACATTTCGTAACTGTGCAACCTGTTCAGCAACATACCGCACATAGGCGGGTTCGTTCCGTTTTTCGCCTCGTTTAGGGACTGGAGCCAAAAAGGGGCAGTCTGTTTCAATCAATAGGCGATCGCTCGGTACCATCCGAGCCGAATCCTGGATTTGAACGGCTTTCTTGAAGGTCACTGTGCCGCTGAAGCTAATGTAAAACCCCAATTCTAGAAACCACGCGGCTTCTTCTGGAGTTCCTCCCCAACAGTGCATCACGCCCTTTACTGATCCGTACTCCCGCCAAAAATTCCGCAACAAACCAGCCATCGGAGCAGCGGCATCTCGACAGTGAATAATCACCGGTCGGTCGAGCTGGTGAGCGATCGCCAATTGCGCCTCAAATGCTTGCATCTGCTGGTCTCGATTGCTTGCCTTGTAAAAATCGAGTCCGGTTTCTCCAATCGCAACAACACGCGAATCAGATTGGGCTAGCCATGAAATCTCATCTACAGAATTCGCGATCCATGCTTTCTCAACATCCAGGGGATGCAGCCCAACCGCAAAAAAAAGCTCTGGAAAACGATTTGCCAATTCCTGAATCTGTTTGAACTCTGACGGCTCAACACACGAATGGACAAGACGAACAACGCCCACTTCACGCCAACGCTGTACCACAGCGTCTAGATCGGGCTGGAAGGCTTCAAAGTTAATATGAACGTGAGTGTCAACTAACTGCATAGAGGAATATAAGAGTTGGAGTATGGGGAAGGCATGAGGTGTCAGGAAGTAGGGAGGACACCAAGACCTGACACCTGGAACCTGAAACTTAACACCTCAACCTTACGATGCAGCCACTTCTTGAGGAGTTTCAACCTTCTTGAACGCCTTCATCAAACTAGACTTCTTGCGGGCACCCGTATTAGGGTGTAAAACACCCCGTTTGACCGCTTTGTCAATTTTGCTGTACGCAGATGCCAGGCTACGCTGAACCTCCTGCATCGACTCAGAGTTTGGATTCGCTGCATAGCTGTCAACGGCTGCAAGACACTTCTTCATAAAGGTCTTGACGGCAGACTTGTAACTCTTATTACGAAGCCGATTCCGCTCGGCAACTTGAACACGCTTAATCGCAGATTTGATATTAGCCACAGGAAATTCCAAAAACTCTACTATCTATATGAAAGCCTATCGGACAAGTGCATTGAATGCCGGATAATTAATATAGCATCTCCGTTAAGAGACAACCCGATCCCCAAGAAATCCAGGTTAAGCTAGAGTAACGGGAACGGGCGCATCTGATTCTCGCATCGCTCGGAATCCCCCTAAAATCTGTTCCCGATTCGGCAACTCTCTAAAAGATTGGCACTTCAAACTCCATGCTGCGAATTATTACTCAGAGAGCTGAGGCACGAGCCGAACTGCGACGTATCTGCGACCGCACCCACGATGACCAAATTGCCCATAAAGAGTCAACCGTGCGGGAAGTGCTTCAAGCGGTGAAGCGCCAGGGGGATCGAGCAGTCCTGCACTATACTTCAGAATTTGACCATTTAACCCTGAAGCCTGAAGAGCTGAGAGTCAATGGCTCCGAACTAGATGCTGCCTATCAACAGGTTTCTAAAGAGCTGCTCGACGCGATTCGATTAGCGTGTCGGCAGATTGAAGCCTTCCACCGTCACCGAGTTCCCAAAAGCTGGGTGCAGTTTGGCGAAGACGAAGTTGTTTTGGGTAAGCGCTACACGCCCGTCGATCGCGCTGGACTTTATATTCCAGGTGGACAAGCGCCTCTAGCTAGCACTGTTTTAATGAATGCGATTCCGGCAAAAATAGCGGGTGTTCAACGGATCGTGATGCTCACTCCTCCCGGATCTGGACCTGAAAAGAAAGGGATTAGTCCAGCCATCCTGGTTGCTGCTCAAGAAGCAGGTGTGGAAGAAATCTACCGTGTCGGTGGGGCACAAGCGATCGCGGCGCTTGCCTACGGCACCGAAACGATCCCAAAAGTCGATGTGATTACCGGACCTGGCAACATTTACGTGACGTTAGCCAAAAAGCTGGTTTATGGAACGGTTGGCATCGACTCGTTAGCGGGCCCCTCGGAAGTTCTGATTATTGCCGACAAAACGGCCAACCCTATTCACGTTGCGGCGGACATGTTGGCACAGGCAGAGCACGATCAACTTGCATCGGCAATTCTGCTAACTGACGATTCGGTGTTAGCGCGCAAAGTTGTGGATGAAGTGGAACGCCAGCTTATGGATCATCCCCGTCGCGTCCTGACGGAGAAAGCGATCGCCCACTATGGTTTAGTGGTGGTTGTCGAGTCCGTGGAAGTGGCTGCTGAGTTGTCGAACGAGTTTGCCCCAGAGCACCTGGAATTAGAAATTGCCGATCCCTGGGGCTTGTTGGACAAAATTCGTCATGCTGGAGCGATCTTTCTGGGTTGCTCCACGCCCGAAGCAGTCGGAGATTACCTGGCAGGACCCAATCATACCCTTCCTACCTCTGGCGCTGCCCGCTATGCATCTGCTCTCGGAGTAGAAACTTTCATGAAGCACTCTAGCCTGGTGCAGTATTCTCCCGCCGCATTGCAGAAGGTAGCATGGGCGATCGATATTTTGGCAACCGCCGAAGGTCTACCCTCTCATGCAGATTCCGTTCGGTTACGGATTCGAGGTAGCCAGGAATTGCCGTAGCTGGAGTAGGCTCAATGTTTGCCCCAGATTGAGCGGCAGCAGCGTAATCCCTTCGATCCGCGACTGTATCCAACCCTCTCCCCAATGCCACTCGTGAAATCCGTCGATCCCCTGACTGAGCAGCAAACATAAACTGTTGGGTTCTGCTTGCGTGACGGTGTGTTGAATGGCGATCGGTCCAAGCCAGCTTATATAGGTTAAACCCGCGTGCAACTCTTCAGGTAATCCATTCGGCAACCGTTGCGGGAATAGCCACTTCTGTAGCTTGGCTGAGTGGAGTAAGCTTTCCCGGAGTGCCTGTTCGGAGGCGGGAACTTCAATGCGGAGACTGCTCTGCTGAAACGTACCAAACATAGTTGATCATGAAACATCTGTGCTTTCAGTATGCCAAACGTTGCTGGATATCGCCCCAATATCTATTGATCAAAAGAATACAATAGAGCAAACCCGTTCCAGGATTTGCAGCACTCATGTCAAATGAAACAATTTGGATTGTGACCGACGATGCGCCTCAAATGACGGTTCCCGATGGGCAAAAAGGTGGAATCGATCCCGTTAGAACCATCCATCCACCTGCCACCTCTGAAAAAGGAGTCCGAGTCAGCGTGGACAAATTAGAGCAGGAAATGACAAACTTCCTGCACATCGTAGGACGACTGTTTCATCGGGCAGAGCAGCAAGCCGTAGAGCAAAAACCGGGAATGCAACTCGATGAAATCGAATTGTCAGTAGAAATCAGTGCCTCTGGTGAAGTTAAGCTAATCGGCAGTGGTGTGAAGGCGGATGGAAAAGGAGCGATCAAGCTCAAGTTTAAGCGAGTAAAACCAAAGATATTGCCAAGCTGAAATGACCAAAAACTACGCACTGGTTATCGGCATTAACCAATACACCAACTTGCAATCCCTGCGTTTTGCTAAACGGGATGCCGAATTGATGCAAGCTTTCTTCAAACAAGAAGCCAGGTTTGATCAGGTCTTTTATTTTTCTGATAATTCGCCAGAGATTCTGCCCTATCAAGGATCACCCATTCAAACCCGCCCAACCTATGGCAATCTGCGTTATTTCCTCCGCGCCCAGTTTGACCGACCCTTCCTGAGCGCAGATGACAACTTTTGGTTCTTCTTCAGCGGACATGGAAACCGCTACGCCGATCGCGATTATCTAATGCCTAGCGACTCCGATCTGGGAAGTATAGAACACACAGCAATCTCGATCAACTACTTGACCGAACGCCTACGTCGCTGTGGAGCAAATAATGTAGTGATGGTGCTGGATGCCTGTCGTAGTGAAGGTCGAAGATCTGGTGTAGGTATTAGCAATGAAGGCTATAGAGGAATCATAAGTATCTATGCTTGTAGACCCAATGAATCCTCTTATGAGATTGAACACAAAGACATTCAACAAGGAGCGTTTACGTATGTACTATTACAGGCTCTGAGAAATCAGTTGAAAGGGAGCCATTTTAATATTGAGCAGTTAGATGAATACTTGCGTCGTCAAGTAAAAGAAATTAACTCCAAATATGGAAAACCTGTACAAACACCTGCTATTGGAGTTGAGTCTATAACTCAACGCAGCCTAGTGCTACTATCTCAGTTCAAGTTGATTAATCAAAAAATTCCAAAAGCGGATACATCTGCTCAATGCGAGCAGTCAAACTTAGAGAATAGACAGTATTTTACTTACACTCTTATTGGACATCAAAATGCTGTTAGGGTAGTCAACTTTAGCCCAGATGGAATAAATCTAGCTAGTTGTAGTAACGAAGAAATCGTTAAAATATGGGATTTAAAGACTAGACAATCATTTGATATTGAGGCAGGCTCGAATTATATTTACTCTATTGCTTTTAGTGCAAATAATCGCTTCCTTGCCACTGGAGGTTTAGAAGAAGTCATTGATATATGGGATTTGCAGAATTGGGAGCATATATATTCTCTTAAAGACTCAGGAGTCGTTACTTCAATGAGTTTTACTCCCGACAACCGACTTCTTATTAGTGGTTGTACTGATAGCAAAATTAGAGTTTGGAACTTAGAGATTAGAGAAAGGAAGAGCATTCTTTCTGGGCATTCAGGAGCTATTCAGTCTCTTGCTATTAGCCCAGATGGAAAGCTTCTTGTCAGCGGCAGTGATGATAACAAAGTTAAACTTTGGAACTTAGAGACTGGAAAATCAGTAAGAACCTTTTTCCATAAAAATAAATTCGGAGTGAACTCAGTTGCATTCAGTCATGATGGGCAACTGATTGCAAGTGGCAGTCATGATAAAACTGTCAAGATTTGGGGTCTGGAATCTAGCCAACCTCTTTCAATTCTTGATAAATTTACGGATGCTATTCACGCTGTTGTATTCAGTCCAAATGATCAACTTTTAATTTGTGGTACGAATGATAAGAAAGTTCAGGTCTGGAATATAAGCAATATAAACAAAGCAAAATTAGTTCATGATTTGGAGGGTCACACTGGATGTGTAAGTTCGGTTGCCATTAGTCCCGATGGTGAGACATTAGCAAGTGGAAGCTCTGACCGAACCATTAGAATTTGGAAAGGATATTTGAGTCAAGATTTCGGGGGCAAACCTCCAACTGCCTCTCAAACAAAGTTGAATACCTCCTCTCCAAATACTGAGAGCGAGAGACAAAGATTTGAAAGTGTAATTAAAGCCCTCAATAATTCAGTTTTACCTTGGAAAAGAATTGATCTAAAGGAGGATCAAAAAGCTATCCTTTGGGGAGCCTGGAGAGGCAAAACATATGCTGTAATTGCTAGCGAAACTAACCACTCTTCAACTTATTTAAGACGGATTGCTCAGGAACTCTGGGAGCGGCTTTCGGCAAGGTTGGGTGAAAGAGTTGACAAGGATAATTTTCGGAAGTTAATAGAGAAGCGATTCGATGAAACAAGCTAGCGATCGCCTACTTACCTCGGCTACCATAAATTCACGATGCTTCGGAACAATGTATGAATATCCAGACACAGAACTATCCCTTTGCTAAAGAACTCATTACAGATCCTGAAGGCAACATTCGCAAAGTTGTGCTGGACATTGAAGACTACCAACGTCTTTTGGACGCTTTGGAAGAAGAAGGATTCTATCGCGCCATGATGGAAGTGCGTGACGAAACTCCTCTGAACCTGACTGAAGCCCTGCTTGAGCTTAACCAAGCGTGAATACTGAGTATTTGCCAAGTTTTCTTAAAGACTTAAAGGCACTTAAAAGCACACAAAGCTTTGAGTTAATTCAGGTGCTTGTGTTTGAGGAAATTCCTAGTTGCTCAAGCCTGGATGAGGTCAGAAATCTGAAAAGACTCAAGGATGTTGATAACGCTTATCGAATTCGCGTCGGCGACTATCGAATCGGTCTGTTCATTGAGGATGAAACAATTACCTTTGCTCGAGTGCTACACCGAAAGGAGATTTATCGATACTTTCCTTAACGCGATCGCCTCTTGCCATAGCGCGATCGCCTAACAGCTATCAGTTGGTAGCCAGCGATACAATGCCAAAGATTTAGTTACGGGTGCTTACTTGGTTGATTGGAATAACTTCATCCCATCTGACTTTGAGTACGATGATCAAAACGATAAACTGGCAGTACACCGGATAACTTTCAACGAAGCAGTGGAATGTTTCTTTTCTGATTACGAGGTTCGACGCAACAAGTCTTACGTGGATCGATACCAACTAATCGGCAGAACCTATGGCGGACGGAGGCTGAAAATTATCTTTCAATTCAAGCCGGAGAACGTGTTCGCATCATCACAGGATGGGATTTATGAGCGAGACACCTGCAAAAATACTTACTGAAGCAGAGATTGATGACATCCTGATTGCCCAGGCTGAGGATGAATCTGCTTGGGAAGAGGCGTTGCAAGTTCATCCTGCAAAGTGGGTGGCATTATCGCTCCCTGACCAGTTAATGGCAAGAGCGGCTTTCCTGGCGCAGTTGGATGGAGAGTCCGATGTTGAGTCGTGGTTGATGCAGGCGATTCAAGAGCGAATTGAATCAGAAGAAGCGACGTTTTTGCAGAAGAAGCGTAACTTTGTTCATCCGTAGCCTGTTTGGGCTATCAGATATTTGCGCGATCGCCCGTATCACGTTCATCTAAACCACGTCCAGCTCGGAATCTGTAGCTTTCCCTTCAGAAAAACTCCAGGTCTGGACGTGAACAAGATTTACAGCAATTTTCTGTAGGATGGGCACTGCCCATCAAATCGTGGAATGCTTCTGTACCAAACCGTTGTGGGCGATGCCCACTCTACGATTTGTGGTTCATTCATCTGAAAACCGCTGTAAATGCAAACCGCTTCATTAGCTGGCCAGATCACTTCTGAGTTGGCTCATGAAAATTCTGCTGATTTGTTCCTGGAACTTGTGTTTAGCAGATTAGGACTTGTTAAGAAAGAACCTCCTGGTGGTGCGTTGCGCTGGTGCTTTTTTTGAATGGCGAAACCTATACAGCACCCTACCGCTCGATCAAACAGTGAAATTGTTTCTTTACAGCCCGCTAGCCACTGCCTCTATATAGTATGGATAGCTCAGGAAAACACCTTAATTGGCGTAGTTTGTTGGCTCAATTTGCTTTACCTCGGCTCGTCCCGATTCTTCCTGGCATAACGGCTGGTTTGCTGTCGCTTGGATTGTGGCAGGTTGGAGCCTGGCAAGCGCTTGAACGAGTAGGATACAACTCTTTGTTTTCTTTCCGTCAAACGTTGAACCGTCCTCGTTGGGATTCCAGAATTGTTGTAATTGCCATTGATAAAGCAAGCTTGAAGCAATACGGCGGGTTCCCCTGGACAAGAGATTCCTACACAAAGTTGTTGCGATCGCTAGAAGTCGCCCCCCCGGCTGTCATCGGTCTCGATATTATATTTGCTGAATCAACCTCTCAGGACTCTAGTCTAGCTGAGGCGATCGCAGGGATTGGCAATGTTGTACTAGCGACCGGGGCAGATGAGGAAGGACAAGCGATTCCGATTGTGCCGTCTCTGATCAATGTAGCTCCTCAAGGTCATGTCTATAACCGCTCAGATTCAGATGGCATTAGCCGCCAAGCCGTTCTCTACTTCAACCAATTTCCTTCATTTGGCATTGCGGCGCTTCAGGTTTATCAAGAAACGATTCGCACTACGATCAAAGCCAAGGTAGACAGATCAGCCAGCCAAGCCATCTCCCTACCTCCCCCAACTCCAGGACTGCCAGAGCAGACTGCCTGGATTAATTGGATAGACACCACCCAAACCATCCCAACTTACTCCCTTAAAGATGTAGTCCAAGGAAAAATCCCGACCCAAGCATTCGCGGACAAGATTGTTTTGGTTGGCGCAACAAGTACAGGGTTAGATCCCCTGCATACTCCACTAAACCATACCCCGCCGACTTCTGGGGTCTATCTGCATGCTGCCGTCATTGACAACTTACTTAATCATCGATTTCTGCAATCCCTGCCCAATCATATTGTCCTGCCTTTGCTGATGCTGTTAGGATTGGGCACAAATTTGATTCTGCTGCATCAAAAAGCCAGAGGTCGGGTTGTACTGCTGGCAATGCTCGTGTTGATCTGGTTTAGTGTTGCGGTTGCCTGTTTACTGTCAGACAGTACTGGTTGCCAGTTGCAGCACCGATCGGAACGATGCTCCTGACAGCGGCAGGATTGCAACTGCGAGAACAGCATGAAAAGCAGTTGCTGATGACTTTATTTGCAAAGCATCTCGATCCAGAGATGGCGGAGATGATATGGCAACATCGGGGTGAAATTGCCCAAGCAGGAGAGATATACCCACAAGAATTGGTCGCAACGGTTTTATTTATGGATATTCGAGGGTTTACATCGATTGCAGAAAAACTAGAACCGCGTGAGCTACTCAATTGGTTGAACCGTTATCTCGACCTCATGACAGGCTGCATTATGGAACATAAGGGCGTTGTGGATAAATACATTGGAGATGGAATTATGGCGGTGTTTGGCGTTCCGTTTCCTTCCACGACAATTGAGCGCATTCAACAGGATGCAATTAATGCGATCGCCGCCAGCCTCTCAATGCACCAACACCTCCAGGGACTGAACCAGTGTTTCCAGGCAGAAGGTAAGCCATTAATCACAATTGGAATTGGCATTCACACAGGTTCTGTGGTAGCCGGAAGTGTAGGCGGATCGCAGCGCATGAATTATTCAGTGTTGGGGGATACTGTCAACATTGCAGCGCGGCTAGAAGCAATGAACAAAAATGTGCTGACCGATAACCCCTACAACTTACTCGTTACAAACGAAACACTGTCCTATTTGCAAGATCGCTATCGCACCCAGCTTGTCGGAGACATTCAACTGCGAGGACGCAAGCAAAGGATCACCGTTTTTTCTATTTTGGGAACCTATTGAAATTCCTGTGACTCAGATATGCTAACGCTACAATGCCGTGGGAAAGTTTCCATTCTCCCCTATCCTCCTTACATCTCACACCTCACACCTCACACTTCCCTTACCCCTCCTACTCCTGCTGCTCAACATACACGGAACCGTGCTCTTTACCATTTAGCGGAATGCTTTTGAAGCGAGGAATTCCTTTAATTACAACTTCCTGGGCTTGCGGAGGAGCTTGCCCAGTTGTTAGTACCCAAATGGTGCCAGTGGTATCTTGCAGTTGGTAAACCATTCCACCCAGAATGGGGACGCGATCGCCCACCAGTCCTTTGAGATAGACTGTAGAGCCGCTTATAGAGTTGTTTTGAATTTCTTGAATTGCAACTGTGGGGGGTCCGGTTGGCGTGGGGGCAGTGCTCTTTCCAGTCTCTGATACGGCAAGGCTGTTGCATCCAACGATCGCTATGCCAACTAGCAGTACCAGCAGTTGAACAGGGTGAAACCGGACTGACAGAAATCGTTTGGGAAATAGCTGAAGATTCATCGCAACGCTCAATTGAATCTGCGAAACTAGGGAAACCTAATGCTGTGTTAGCACAAACTGTTGAGTGGAAGCATACAGTTTGTTCGACTCTGCGCTTTCCCCTTCACACCCTACACCCTACACCAGATTGTCCATGCCCTCTGACACTGCTCAACTGCTTGATGGAAAAGCACTCTCTCAACAGATTCAAGCTGAACTCAACCAGCAAATTCAAGCTTTGCAAACCCAGAAGGGGCGTCCTCCTGGTTTGGCGGTGCTAATGGTTGGCGATAATCCTGCCAGTGCGGCTTACGTCCGGAATAAAGAAAGAGCCTGTACCAAAATCGGAATTGCTTCCTTTGGTCAGCACCTTTCAACAGAAACAACTCAGATAGAGTTAGAAAAGGTGATTGATTCTCTCAATCAGGACGATCTCGTGGATGGCATCCTGGTGCAGTTGCCGTTGCCGGCCCACCTTAATGCCGTTGCACTCTTGAACCAGATTCACCCTGACAAAGATGCCGATGGGCTACATCCAGTCAATATGGGAAGGTTGGTACGCGGTGAATCAGGGCTGCGCAGTTGCACTCCAGCAGGGGTGATGCGGCTCCTCCAGGAATACCAGGTTGATCCCAAAGGGAAACAGGCTGTGGTGATTGGTCGGAGTATTTTGGTCGGCAAACCCCAGGCCCTGATGCTATTGGAAGCGGATGCAACCGTTACGACTGCTCACTCCAAAACACCGGATTTGAAAGCGATCGCCCGCACTGCCGATATTTTGATTGTTGCCATTGGTCGCCCTGGACTAGTTACAGCCGATATGGTTAAACCTGGAGCTACGGTCATTGACGTTGGCATGAACCGAATTACGGATTACGAGGGCAAGTCCTATTTAGTGGGTGATGTGGATTTCAACGCTGTTCAGGACGTTGCTGAATTTCTCACTCCCGTTCCCGGTGGTGTGGGCCCGATGACGGTCGCCATGTTGATGCATAACACGGTGCAGAGCTATATACACAGTTAATCAGGAGATTTCTGCGAAAGATTCTACCCCTGTAGGAACGAACGGCCGTAGAACCAAAACCTCGGAGTTTTAAGCAACGATGCGGGTCATGATGTTTGATTTTGGGTTAAAAACTCTCAGGTTTGTGTAAGTCCTGCCTTGATTTCATGTCTCATGTGTACAGAAAGCTCCGTAGAATGATGAGGAGCTATCGAATGCGTGTTTGAGAAACCACTGGAAAAATAGTCTGGGAGGGATACAGGAATGGTAATGACGGATAATGTACGGGCGTCCCAGCGGGAGTTCCGTTTTGACCTGGCAACCTATCTTGCAGAGCGGCAAGCTCAAGTCGAGGCAGCGCTGGATCGATCCCTTCCAGTCATTTACCCGGAAAAGATTTATGAGGCCATGCGCTACTCATTAATGGCGGGTGGCAAACGGTTGCGTCCGATTCTGTGTCTGGCAACTTGTGAATTGACGGGCGGTACGGTAGAGATGGCAATGCCGACTGCCTGTGCCTTGGAGATGATCCACACCATGTCTCTGATTCACGATGACCTGCCAGCAATGGACGATGATGACTATCGTCGGGGCAAACTGACCAATCACAAAGTGTTTGGCGAGGATGTGGCAATTCTGGCTGGTGATGGTCTACTCGCGTATGCCTTCGAGCATGTTGCGATCGCAACCCAAAACGTTCCCGCCGATCGCCTGTTGAAGGTTGTGGCAATGTTGGGGCGTGCAGTGGGCGCGGCTGGCTTGGTCGGTGGACAGGTGGTTGACCTGGACTGTGAGGGCAAAACAGACGTTTCGCTAGAAACCTTGAACTTTATCCACAATCACAAAACAGCCGCCTTATTGGAGGCATCGGTGATATCAGGAGCCGTTTTATTTGGGGCATCCGAGGAAGATTTGCAACGCTTGTCTCGCTATGCCCAAAACATTGGTCTGGCATTTCAAATTATTGACGACATTTTGGACATCACCGCGACTCAAGAGGAACTGGGGAAAACGGCTGGGAAAGATTTGCAGGCTCAGAAAGCGACCTATCCTAGTATCTGGGGACTGGAAGAATCCAGGCGGCAGGCTGAACGATTGGTAGACGGGGCCAAAGCGGAACTAACTGTCTTTGGTGAAAAAGCTGTGCCGCTGGTGGCGCTCGCAGAATTTATCACTGCCCGTACCCATTGAGCTAATAGCTGATAGCCATTAGCTCAATACTCTTCCTGGCTGACGGGGAACAACTCAACGCTAATTTCTGTCTGCCGACCGTTAATCAAGCTGCTCGCGGTTCATTTTGACGATTCATCAAATCCCTCATTAAACCCAAATCACATGCAGGACTTTGGCAATATTCTCAACAACCAGGTGCTGTTGGTTGCAATTGCAGCCTGTCTGATCGCTCAAGTACTCAAATTTGCGGTTGAGCTTGGTAAGAACGGGAAGGTAAGTGTGCGATCGCTGGTTGAAACTGGTGGTATGCCGAGCGCTCACTCCGCCTTTGTGACCGCCCTGGCCACGGGTGTCGGGCAAATGTCAGGCTGGGAAAGTCCAGAGTTTGCGATCGCGGTCGTCTTCGCTGTGATTGTGATGTACGATGCCGCAGGCGTTCGGCAGGCGGCTGGCAAACAAGCCCGTGTCCTGAACCAGATCATTGATGAATTCTTTGAAGGTAATCATCAACTCACTGAAGACCGACTCAAAGAACTGCTGGGACACACTCCCTTCCAGGTCATCGTCGGCTCAATCCTGGGCGTCGCCATCTCCTGGTTTGCGGACTGGTCCTATTAGACGATCTTCAGCAAACACAATCTCTGTAGGGTCAGGTTTGGCAAACAATCTGTGTGTTTCAGCATAGATCTTTGGCCAAACCTGCCCCTACACCACCGGAAAATTTACAGCACGTCTTTCTTTGCTTTGCTAACTATGAAACTTGCCGCATTGATTAGTTTAACGACCCTTCTGACACCGGGCATTAGCCATGCCTCCCCACCTGTTGTTTCCTTGCCTCTACAAGGTATTGCTCAAGAGCCTGCCTGGCTCCCGATCGCGATCGTCAAACAAGCCACATTTCCAATGACCGTTGAGTTGGTCAACGAAACGGGAGCGACTCTGGAGTATGGGTTCACCGATAATCCCCTCAGCACAGTGCCAAACACCCTCCCGATCAGCGGGAAAGCCACCCTTGTGCTCACCGACCCTGAAATCAACATCTCCATTAGCTACAAAAGCACGTTACCTAACAGCGAATTAGGACAGTTTAAATTTGCGGCCACTCCACTCTCCAAAAACTCTGTCCAGTTGATTATTCGCCAAACCGGTGAACCGGACCGTCAGGGAGACGCGATCGGTCAGGTCGTCAACATTCAAAAAACCGGCGGAATTTTTATTTATTAACCAGGTTATGAGGGTGCACTAGCCGTTTGTCTGGCTGGCGCTTTTTCACCCACTGCCTTCGCGATCTCCACCCCATTTTCTTCCAGGATGACCACAGGTTCCGAACCTGCATTCATCTCAATCCGCTTCACCAACACTCTGCCGTTCGCAATCCGTTGTCCCACACCCACGTAGCGGCTGCCTCCTTCACCCGGTGCGAGCACGATGGCTTGGGTTTTGTTGCCAACCGTGACGACGCCTGTCACCTCGACCGCGATCGCGGTCTCCGTCGAGGGTCTGGCTGGTAAAGCAGCGATGGAGCTAGCGGGTGGAACACTGGCACCCAGCGCTCCATCAGTAGTTTCAGGGATTGCAGGAGATGTAATCTCTCGCTTCGGCTGCATTGCCGAGCCGCTACCGTCTCCTTGTGCAGTGGAACCTGTACCTCCGGGTTGGGCTAAGGAGCCAGAGCCAGCGTTAGTATTGGGTAGCTGAGATACTCTTGGAACGGGTCTCAAGGCGCTGGTTGAAGTCCTGGGTACCACTGGAGGCAGTCCAGCAAAGGGATCACTCTCTCGATTTTAGTTTCGGACTGTATTTGGCGCTCTCGCTCTTTGATGTTGGTTGGTTGAATTAAACCTGGAACCGGGCCGGGAGTCGGAAGTCTCTGGGCAACTAAGGGTTGAGCCGTAGCAGGTTGTGCCGTCGTGGGTGATGGTTGCGGGCTAGCCGCCTCTGAGGGGCTTGGTGCAGGAGAACTTGTGGTTGTTGTATCTTCGGACGCGCATCCCGCGATCGCGATCGCGATGACTCCAATCAATGCAACCAGCTTATGGCGACGCATAATTACCCCCCAGGACTTTACTCTAAGATAACTCCAATGCAATTCATCTGTCGAAAAGCCAAAAATTTGCTCCCTGACCTGTCCCAAGGTTGAGCAAAAAATGGCTGTTTATCCAGAATAAACATAAAGCAATGTTGAATCAGCAAACTTATTCAATTAAGAAGCTGTTTGTAAATAGATATGAAGCGAGCGTTCAACAGGAGAGGAAAAGAGCGATACCTAAGCAATCCATACTATTGCGGGAAAGCAAATGAGCCAACCCTTTTACGACAGTGACTTGACCGATGAGGAATGGCAGCGCATCGAGCCGCTTCTGCCGCCTGAAAAAATTCTG
>JAAUSG010000334.1 GCA_012034055.1 Leptolyngbyaceae cyanobacterium RU_5_1
AGAGTTGCTAGATTGTAGATTGCAGATTGAGCATGTTTCTTCGCTTCCCATCTTCCCCTGCTTTCCCCACTCTCCCCATTCCCCTCATCTCCCCCCCGCTCCCCCTCGCCCCTTCGCCCTTCACCCTTCGCCCTTCCCCTGGCATCAACTGCTGCAGTCGCCAAGCGGTAATCATCGTGATTGGAACAACCATTCCCAAGCTGATTCCCATCCACCAGCCATTGCAATTCTGGAAGACCTGGAGCAATCCGCGAACATCGATTTTCCAGTAGATAACTACCAGAATCAGCAGGCTAATGAAGATGGAAATCAGTCGTTTCATCACAACTCGCGATCGACTTGCAGTGTTTGATGGTCTGGGAGTAATCTTGCTGTTTCCGTTAAATCTAACCAGGGCTGCAATTGTCCTCGTTGAAAGGTTCGGCTCATGACAACGTAGATAGAGGTTTGGTCACAGCCAATTTCAACGCTCTGAACATCTTTCCAGGATTCGGTTCGCAGCTCGTCGGTTACCTGCCAACGATCGCTTTTCCATCGCAACTGCCGATGAAACTGAAACGGGGCTGGCTTTTTGCCGGTAATCAGCAAAGCCTGCAGAAGTTTGCGAATCAGATTGGGAAAGAAGCGCCCAACGGTAAGCATGACAATTCGCAAAATCATTAGATTCAGGGGAGTCATTTGCTTCTGCTTTGCCCAACCGAGTTGCCCCGCGATCGCAATCTCATCTTCGTTTACTTCAACCGAGTACATATCCACCAGATGCGCCACAGCATTCTTGAGCCTGCTTCCCTGGGCAACCTGAACTGAAAACTGGGTATCTGAGGCAATCAGGCGATCATCCCGAAACAGTTTGAAAACTCCCCCTTTGTTCAGGGCCAGGTAAAGTTCGGTGTTGTGGCGGCGATCGATGAGAATACCGGCATTGTTTAGCCAAACTCGACCCTGCGGACGGGGAGCGGGAGTCGGACGTTCCGGTACAAAATCGCGCCACGCCAACAAGTAATTCCAGGTGTGGTGGCCAATAATGTGGTCGTCGGCATAGCAGGGAGCCAACCCATTCTTGAGTCCAATCAGAAATTGATCATTGATCCGCAGCGCATCCGGCAGCCATTTGCCAACCAGCTCAAAGCCGTGTGGAAAGAAGTTGTAGGTGTTGCGACTGCTGTATTCGCCGCCATAGGAACCATCCGGATGAATAAACTGGGCGGCAAGTTGCACCGCTTTGATCAGCGCCGCTTTGACGCGGCGATCGGGGCGCAGGTCATAAATGCGGGCCAAACAGGAAATGGTGAGGGTATGGTAGCCCGGATCGCAGCCTTCGTACTCCTGGAACCAGCCTTCGGAATTCTGCCAGGACAGCACTTGTTCTAAACGTCGCGATCGCGATCGATCCCAGCGCGAAGTCTGCAGCAGACTGGACAGCCGTTCCAGACACAGCACAATCAACGCTTGATGATTGGTCAACTGCCCGCTTTCCTGGTGATGGGCTAACCAATCTGCCCGCTGCTGGAAAAACTGCCGCATCGTTGGGTCGTCAAATCCCATCAGCATGTAACTGTCAACGCAGGCCAACAGGGAAAACGCCGCTGCTCCCCCCGCCCGCTCAAAGGGAAAGTAATCATCACAGGAGCCGTCTGGATGCGCACTATGAGCCGCAAACAGAATTCCGGCAGCGACCCAATCTTGGAGAACAGGTTGCTGGTAAAAGGGATTCTCAGGCAGGTCAGTGTAATAGGCCAGTGCCAGCGGCAGAACGAATTCTTGAGCCATGCCACTGGGAAAATCGATGATTTTGTATTGCCAGAAGTTGCGATCGCAACAACCATAGGTGGGGCTGTGGTGATTGCGATCGAGCAGGGTAAGGATCTTGGGAATCTGCGCGATCGCCTCCCGTGCAAACAAATCTCTACTCATCCTTGCCTCAAAACACTTTCTGCTTCACGTTGGCATCCAGCTCTGCTCGTCGCAATCGCAACTGGATGTCTTCCAGTATTTTGCGATTCACGGCCATCAGGTCAGCAACGAGTCCAAATACCCAGAGCTGAAATCCGATCAAGATTAAAATTGCCGCTAATACCAGACTTGGAACTCTGGCTTTCATTGACCCTTCCAGGAACAGCACTAACCAGCGCACTCCCAATAACGTTCCTAAGGAAAATGGAATGCTCCCCAGAATGAAGAAAAACTGCAGCGGTCGATAGGTCATGAAAATGCGCAGGATGGTCAAAATCGACTGCTTGATATAGGCAGGAATACTTTTTACCAGCCGTGAGGGACGTAAATACCCATTTGTCCGGATCGGCACCCAGGTAATCACCATTCCCCGCTGTCCGGCTTGAATAATGGTCTCCAGGGTGTAGGTGTATTCATTGAACACATTGAGTTGCATGGCCGCATTGCGCTGATGGCCCGAAACCCGCTGGGAGCATCGGGAATGTTCGTGTTGCTGGCCAGCCGCACCACCCAACTGCCCAGATTCTGCAGAACTTTTTGGCCGGGGAGAAGTGTTGCGTTTGCCAGATCGGTCGGGCACCCACCACCATCTCTGCTTGACCCAGCAGAATGGGCTGGATTAAGGCCGGAATATCGGCAGCACAATACTGATTATCGGCATCGGTGTTGACGATGATGTCTGCTCCCGCTTTGAGACAGGCTTCTAACCCTGCCATGAACGCCCTTGCCAGCCCTTGATTGTGCTCAAAGTTGACAATATGGTCAACGCCGTGCTCGACTGCCACTTCAACAGTTCGATCCCCACTGCCGTCATTTACAACTAGCCACTCTACACAATCGACACCCGGTAAATGACGAGGCAGCTCAGACAAGGTTTGTCCCAGTGTTTCTTCCTCGTTATAGCAAGGGATTTGAATGATGACTTTGGTCATAGCAGGAGTTTGCATCCTTGCAGAACAGAGGCACTGAGTATGCAGGAGTTCGCTGTCAATACAAAATTTTGAGGATTATTTTTGGATAGGATTGCGATCGCGTTTGATGAACGCATTGTGCCACATATCAACGCTCTAAGTCCTTTCAGCAGCGATGAATCATCAACAACAACGGAACTGTTTCAGATTCTGTACCGGTAGTAAAGGCATTGGGTGGTTAAGTTCGGCACGATTTCAGGTGACTAGCGTCACTTACAACCCAGGGTGAAAAATACGAAAGTATTGTCAGTTAGCGTCACTACTTAGTTGATAGGCGATCGCCGATAGCCAATAACCGGTCAATTTCCACAATTTTCCGAAATCTTCAGCAATACTCTTGAAGTCTCAAGCGGTTAGGAAACGTCACCAAACGTAATAGCTGAGGATTCATGAAAGTGATTCGATCGTTATAGAAGGATTTAGTCATTTCTACTTCAGCGCCCGCTGTAGCCTGTTAAGTCTGCCGAAAGACTCTTTCAAACGTCAGATAATATCATCCGACGAGGTGAGTCAAATGGACGAAGTGCAGAACCAGACAAGACATTAGAGTGATAGTATCCCTGGATTCTGAAGCGATCGCATAATCTTTCAAACATTTCTAGATAGTTTTACAGGATTCGTTCCGTTTTACTAATCAACATTTGTCCAGGGTGAATGGAGAAACCGAGTATGCAAAGCCAAAAGAACATGCTTCGTCTGAATTGGTTTAAGCTTATCAGTCGCGTTAGCATTGCGTTCATGAGCACTTCTCTAGCATTGGGTACGACGTCTTTTGGAATGCAATCTGCAATCGGTGCGGAATCTGGAGTGAAATCACAAAACCAACCGCCCTCGCCACAGTCAATTGCCTCTCCTCCAACGGTTGGATTGCCTGATGGTGTCTACTTGTATGGGCAATCTCCCAAGCCGAATGAGCTGGGTAAAGGATATTTCGTGTTTGAGTCCAAGCAAGGTAAGGTGATTGGAGCACTCTACGTGCCGCACTCCTCCTTTGACTGTGCAACAGGCACCTTCAGTGAGAAGCAACTGGCATTGACAGTCACTAACACCTACGATCGCACCACTAATCCGTTTGAGATTGCCCTGGAAAGAACGGCAACGGTTGCACGAATGGAAATTCAGCAATTCGCGAGATTGGTCTGGAAGGCTTCTACAAAATCAACACCATTAGCCAAAACGATCAGCGAATTTTGAATACATGTAAGTCAGATCTTGAAGGTCAGGCGAAGAGGTAAGGAAATTTCTGCGAAAGATTCAACCCTTGTAGTTAAGGAGAACGCGTCGTCTACTA
>JAAUSG010000335.1 GCA_012034055.1 Leptolyngbyaceae cyanobacterium RU_5_1
ATAGTGGGGATGGACTACGCCTCACTTAAAACCGCCTCTGAACTCTGGTTCGGAGGAAGCCCGCGCTGTACCTGAAAGGTCAGCGTCGGGAGGAGTCACGTAAGAGGATTTTAGATTGCAGATTTTAGATTGAGTTTTCCTGTCTTCTTTCCACCTCCCCTACTCCCTTTGCTCTCTGCCTCCTATCTCTCCACTCCTGACCCTCTACCCGCTACCCATCATCTCTTCATCTCTTCATCTCCCTATGTACTCAGAACCCGAAATCCGTCGCCTCCTCGACATACTGCCAGCTTCGGGTCGGATGATGACTAAGCTGGCCAGCAAGCCAGAGCAATCGGTTGTGATTGACAGTCCCTTCCCGATGCCGTGGACGATGGAACGACTGGTATGGATTAACTTTAATTTGTGGAACCAATTGTCTAGACCGCAGCAGGATTTGCTGATTCTGCGCACGGTGAGCTGGCTGACAAGTATCAAGTGGTTTCGCCCCAACCTGTATCAGGGCTTGGTGTTGGTGGGAGCGTTGGGGGTCATTATGGAAGCGGTGCAGGGGGATGCAACGGGTGTAGTTGTGGCAGGGGCGTTGGGCGCGATCGCAGGAACGCAAATCTGGCGCAGCAATCATGACACTCAACGGGAGCTGGATGCGGATGAAGCAGCGATTCAGGTGGCTCAACGACGCGGATATTCTGACATCGAAGCCGCTCGTCATTTGCTCTCTGCGATCGAAGCGGTTGCTGAAATTGAAGGGCGTCCCAGCTTGAATTTTGTTGAGTTATTGCGCTGTCAGAACTTGCGGGCGATCGCCAAACTTTCCCCAATCGGCGTACCTGCCAATCTCAGACGAGATTAGAGTACCACCCTCTTATTTCTTCTCCGTCATGGGGGGCAGGATGACATGCTGTACAGCATCAGCTTCGCCTACCCAGAGTGTCAAAACATGCTGTTTATGGCGAAGTCGATGGCGGATAACGAGCCGGTTGGCTCTCTCAATCCCAATACCTCTCGGTTAAGAATTTGAAGACTCTCGCATCGATCCCCCCTAGCCCCCCCTTAACAAGGGGGGAATTCTTACCCAGTCTTGGTTTGAAAGCCCCCCTTAGTAAGGGGGGTCGGGCAGGGTGGTTTCATTATGGCGAAAGACATTAAAGATAATGCTCTGTTGTTGCATCGACGCCGGGGGACTTCCCCCCAGACCCCCGCTGCGTGGGGTCCTAACTCCCCCACACCCCCCGCAAGGGATGGAGTTGAATGGGCAAAAACTGGGGTACTGCTACAGAGTCTGTGGGTATCAAAGTCTTTGCATTCCATCGTCATCACCGTTTGGAGGGGGTACTGCTGCGCAGAAGCAAGCTACGGGGGACGCAACCGTCCCCTGAATTGGGGGGTTTGCGGGGTGTTACCCGACATGATGTTTGATCTCTCCGTACAGTGCGGGTTGCAGCTACTTTGTACGGGGAAATTCAACGAAATCTCAACCTTACAAGCGCTGAAACATGCATTCTGGTATTGGATTTGACTGATACAACTTTATGTCGGGTAACAGGGGGCAGCCCCCCAAGCAATGGGTTTTGCAGCCACAGTTTTCCTTCACGACTTTGAAACTACCCTGCCTTGCTAATGGGTTGGGGGGATCCTGGATTGACAACACCAACTGAGAAATATTGTCATCCACTGCCTTCAAACTGCCCACCCTTTGGCACGTTCAACGGCCCGTTGCCAGATTGCGAAGTGCTCCAGGGCTTGATTCGCTTTGGTGCTGGGTTCAAAGATGCGATACGTGCGATCGCACAGACTGACGCGATCGCTCTGACGCTGACTAACAATTGCGCCATAATCCTCCCAGAACCCAATCGCAAGACCGGCGGCAAAGGCGGCCCCTTGCGCCGTTACATCTCGCATGGCAGGGCGTTCGACGGGAATGCCGAGCAGGTCTGCCTGGAACTGCATCAAAAAGTTGTTCTCGCAGGCACCGCCGTCCACCCTGAGTCGCTGGATGTCAAAGTGGCTGCAAGCGTCTACGGCCAGCACGACTTCTTTGACCTGGTAGGCGATCGCTTCCAGCACCGCTCGAACCAGATGCTCTCGCTGCACACCGCCGGTAATCCCCAGAAAGGCTCCGCGTGCGCTCATATCCCAATGGGGCGCACCCAACCCACTCAACGCAGGCACGAAATAGACGCCGCCACTATCAGTCACTTGATTCGCCAACGGTTCGGTCTCCGCCGCCGTTGAAATCAGCTTGAGTCCATCCCGCAACCACTGCACGCAGGCTCCGGTGGTGAACATGCTACCTTCCAGGGCATAGCCAATCTCCGGCTTTCCCGCCTGGCTCCATGCGACGGTGGAAATCAACTGGTGCTGGCAGCGGACAATTTCTGAACCCGTGTGGGCAACCAGGAAACAGCCGGTTCCGTAGGTACATTTTATCAAACCGGGGCGATCGCAGCCATGCCCAAATAGCGCTGCCTGCTGGTCTCCCAAAATTGCCGTAATTGGAATTTCAACACCCAACACGGCCGCATCGGTAACGCCGAACTCGCCCAGGCTAGGCTTCACGGTTGGCAGGAGCTGAACTGGAACGCCAAACAGATCCAGCAGTGTTTCATCCCACTCACAGGTAGTCAAGTTGAGCAGCATCGTGCGGCTGGCATTGCTGTGGTCGGTTGCGTGAACTCGCCCACCCGTCAGCTTCCACAACACCCAGGTATCCACGGTTCCCGCCAGCGTGTTGGTTAAATCAATGTCCTGCAAGTGCTGCAACAGCCAGTCCAGCTTGGTCGCCGAGAAGTAGGCATCAATCACCAATCCCGTCCGGTCATAAATCTCCTGTTCATAGCCCTGCTCCTGTAGCTGGTTGCAGAGAGGAGCGGTGCGTCGGTCTTGCCAGACGATCGCGTTGTGCAGCGGCTGCCCCGTTGTTTTGTCCCACAGTAAACAGGTTTCTCGCTGCACCGTCAGCCCAATGGCGCGAATTTGGGTGGGTTGAATGTTGGCGATCGCGGTTTGCATCACCCAGCAGGTATCTCGCCAGATTTCGATCGGGTCATGCTCCAGCCAACCCGGTTGCGGATAATACTGCACCAGTTCTTTATACGCATGACCGACTACCGTTCCCTCCTGATCAAACAGAAACGCCCGATTGCCCGTCGTCCCCAAATCCAGTGCCAGGATATAGCCAGAGGATGTGTGCGGCATCGTTTGCATACTCATGCCCCCTTATCGCGACCATGCAGCAATTTTACTACCGTGTCACCTGATACTCCGCCACCCATTGTTTCTTGTTGAGGTTCTGTAATCCAAAATCCAAAATCCAACATCCAAAATCGGATCGCTCAGATCCTGAAGATTTCCTTTTCTAAAAGCCTATTGCTGGGGACGAAAGGTACGCTTGAGAATACTGTCAGGCTGTGAATAGAGTCTCCACAATCATCAACCTATTGCGTTAAAGCGATATGCCCAAGTTCAGTGTTAGCAAAGTCTTAGAGATCATCAAGAATCTGACTCTGGAAGAGAAACTGGAACTGCAACGCTCGTTACCAGATGTCCTGAGTGTTGCGGCAACTGCGGTTTCTCAAGCGGTGCCGTCTCCGGCTCAGAAGGAAAGGGTGCGAGGGGACATTACATTGATTGAAAAGTCATTGCAGAAACAAAACATAGATAAAAGCTTTGTAGATGAGGCGATCGTAGCTCTTAAACAAGCCCTTTCAGCTGTGATCACTTTGGCAGAACCTGTAACGAAAGTCGCTGAGCTGCTTGCAAAAGCGTGGAATTTTACGGTTCAGCAGGTATAGGCAAGTCGGTTCTCAGGGTAACTCCGTCTAGCCGTGCTCGGCTGAAATTGGCCCCCTCCACCGTTGCATCGCGCAGATCTGCCCCAGCTAAATCGGCTCGACTGAGATTGGCTCCCTGCAAATCGGCTCCCCTCAAATTTGCGTTACGGAAATTGGCTTCCCGCAGGTTCGCCCCGCGCAGATTCGCTCTGTGTAAATTTGCGTTTGCTAAGTTCGCTTTGCGCAGATTTGCCCCGCGCAAGTCTGCTCCTGTGAGATCTGCCTGACTCAGGTCTGCCGCATACAAGTAGGCTGAACCAAGATGCACCTCAGTTAATTTAGCCCGGTGGAGATTGGTGCGATGCAGATGAGTCTTAACCAGTTCCGCCTGATGCAGATTGGCATTGCTGAGATTGGACTCCCCCAAGTTAGCACCC
>JAAUSG010000006.1 GCA_012034055.1 Leptolyngbyaceae cyanobacterium RU_5_1
GTCGGTGTGGGTCGCACTTGCCTCAGTTCTTTCGGCATTGATTGACCCACCCTCCTCATCTCGCTCGCATTCTTCCCGACGCTCACCCTACGGGTAGAGCGCGGGGCTGCTGCTGCAAAAGCTCAATCTGAAATCGCCAATCCAAAATCTAAAATCGGTATTCCCTGGTTGCATTATCGTTTGATTTCATATTGAATCCGCGATTGCACTTGGGAGCGGGACACGTTCAGTTCCCGCGCGATCGCGGCTTCTACTTGCCCAAAGTCCAATACTGGAAACTCATATTCCAGCTTTTTGAGTGCCGGATTTGCTGTTTTCACGACGACCTTAGAAAATCCTCGTTTGACATGAATCTCGGCTGCGATCGCACGATCGCCACCGGAATCTGGGTCTGCATCTGCTGACTCGCTTGCAGTCTGATCTCAGTCGTTTGAGGGCGGCCCATCGCCCACTCGGCTACCCAGTTCCCACCCATCCAACACAACAATCCCAAAAGCGGCAATGGCAGCCAAAACTCTAGACCTAAACTTGCTAATCCTTTGAACCAGGGAGAAACCTTCATGGTGACCAATTTTGGATTTTAGATTTTGGATTTTAGATTGAAAGATAAGTAGGTAGCCACAATTAAACGTAGGATGTGTTGGGCGCAGCCGTAACGCATCAATTCCTTTGACAGCATGGAGCTTCCTGACCATCGTGGCAGGAATTTCATTGACTCACAACTGGTACAGCAGTATGCAGAAGGTTAGAACAAAATATCCAGCGGAAACTCAAGCACCCAGCACTTTTTGCCCCTGTTACCTATTACCTGTTACACCAATTCAAGAAATACCTGCTACGAATGAACAGGCTGAAAGCGCCTAGCCACAGGCAACTTTCAATCCTTCGACTGAGGCTCACGAACGTCCAAAATCGCCAATCTAAAATCTAAAATCGGTATTTCTGCTTATGAGAATTTTGCTCGTGGAAGACGATCGCGATTTACTGGAGCCGTTGCGAGAAGCGCTCGATGCCGGTGGGCATGGGGTTGATGCGGTGGACAGCGGCACCATTGCCCAGTGGTTGATCACGCAAAAAGACTATGATTTGCTGATTCTAGATTGGATGTTGCCTGGAGTCAGTGGTCTCAGTCTTTGCCAGCACTATCGCCAGTTGGGAAAAGGGTCTCCGGTGTTGATGTTGACGGCAAAAGACACGACCCTGGACAAAATCACTGGACTGGATGCTGGAGCTGATGATTACCTGGTCAAACCCGTAGACATGCTAGAGTTTCTGGCACGCGTGCGGGCACTGGGGCGGCGCTCTCCGCTCTGGCGAGGTGATGTTCTCACTCTGGCAGATCTCAGTTTGCACCTGAACCAGCTCACTGTGGAGCGATCGGGGATTACGGTTGAGCTGTCTGGGCGGGAGTTTCAACTGATGGAATATTTCATGCGTCATCCTCAACAGGTGCTGACTCGGAACCAGATTGAAGAAACCATCTGGACTTGGGGAGAAGAACCCGAAAGCAATGCGATTACAACTCTGGTGCGGCGGCTGCGCCAGCGGTTGCGGGATGTGAACGCGGATAGCTGGATTGAAACGGTGTATGGGATTGGCTACCGGCTTCGTCCATCCACAGATCCTGATACTCCAGTGACCTTGGAGCCTGCTCTTGATGTTCAACCCCCTATTTAGCCACAGTCGCCGCAATCTGGCCCGCTGGTTCACGGGATCAATGGGCAGCATCCTGGTGCTGTTTGCGGGCACGATGTTCTTCCTGGAAACTCAGGAACAAATGCGGGCGTTCGATCAGGAATTATTGGGCAAAACTCGCACGATGGCGGCAGCGGTGAAATATCGTCTGCATGAGGGACGTTGGCAGATGGAGTTGAATGATGTGCCGGTGTTGGGCAGCAATTCCATTCCTTACGACAGTGAGGTGCGCTATGTCCGCTGGTATGACCGTGAGGGGCGATTGACTCGATTTGTTGGACCCGTTCCCCCCGATCGCTTGGCGATCGCTCCTGGCTTTGTGACGCTATCGACGCCGCAATCGTTGCGCCAAATTACGCTTCCCGTCGTCCAGAATCAGGAATCGCTGGGCTATCTGCAGGTGGCAGTTCCCCTGACGCCTGTGCGCTCCAATCTGCAACAATTGCGGCTATTTCTGGCGGTGGGTGTGCCGCTGGCCCTGGCTCTGATTGGGACGGCAGGCTGGTTGCTAGGCGGCTTTGCCATGCAGCCGATTCAACATGCCTATGAGCGGTTGCAACGCTTTACGGCTGATGCCTCCCATGAACTCAGGACACCTTTAGCTGCCCTTTTGAGCAATATCCAGATTGGCTTGGTGAAACCGGCTACCAATCCAGAAACCCAGGAACGGCGACTGCACAAACTGGTGGACATTACCAAGTCGATGACGGTGCTGGTCACCAATCTACTGTTGCTGGCGCGACATGAGGCGGCGTTACCCAAAGGCACCTTACAAACGGTTGATCTGGTGCCGTTGCTCAAGGATATGGCTGAAACGTTTGCGCTGGAAGCGGTTCACCATGACTTGCAATTTGAGTGTGCGTTGCCCGATACGGCGATCGCGGTGAGGGCAGACGCGGATTTATTACGGCAGGCGATCGCCAATCTGCTCAGTAATGCCCTGAAGTATACGCCTGCTGGCGGCAAAGTCGAACTGCGGCTAACCGCAATGACTCAACGAGCGTTGATCCAGGTGAACGATACTGGCATTGGCATTCCAGCCGAGTGTTTACCCCATATTTTTGAACGGTTTTACCGGGTGGATGCAGTCCGCACGCCCGATCGCCAGCAGCCAGAAAAGTCGGGTGGATTTGGCTTAGGGCTGGCAATCAGCCAGCAAATTGTTCAGGCGCATGGTGGAACGATTCATGTCACCAGTACAGTGGGCAATGGTTCCTGTTTCGCGATCGAGTTACCGCTAACGAACGGTCGATTTCGTCGCGTTCAACCGCCTTGACATATTCATGTCACTTTTGTTTTTGATACTCAGTCTGAAACAAAATCAGGAGGGACTTCAACCATGAGACAACCTATTTTGTTGGCATTGACATTAACGGCCGTCGCTCCCGTTATTTATCTCTCTAACGCGGCCTACGCCCAAACCCGAATTCGAGACTTGCAGTCGATCGCCCGAGGAGTCACGGTTTCTGGCAATGTTACTCAAGTTGTTGGGAACAGTTTCGTGCTGGATGATGGCAGCGGTCAGCTTGTGGTGGATGCGGGACCACGCTGGCGGCAACCCATCACGCTGACTCCGGGTGAGCGGGTAACGGTTCGGGGGGAAGTGGGGCGATCGGGTGAATTCGATGCCTTCTCGATCACGCGCTCTAATGGCACCGTGATTAATATTCGTCCGGCAGAGGGCCCGCCGCCCTGGGCAGGCGGACCACATCGGAGACGCGATCGCCCAGGACGCTAATCATGGCTTCTTGGGTCAATGTAGAAACACAGAGAAGCTTCTAATGGCAACCTCTTTCGATAACCCTAACCCTATGCGAAACTTCCGAAAATCAATCCTGTGGGACATGTTTCAGGTGCTGTTGACCTATCCTGGCTGGTTTGCGGCTTCCATCCTTTCGACGGTGGTGGTGGTGGGCTTGGAACCGAGCCTGGCCTGGTTAAGCAAAACAGTTGTGGACGACCTGAAGAAGGGGAAGGTCGATTTAGACTCCTCTCTGTTGCAATATGGGATGATTTTTGGTGGGTTGCTGCTGGGGTTAGGCATTCTCAAGTTTGGCGACAAGCTGATTGACAAGATTTATGAACTAAAGCTGGTGATTCGTCTGCAACGGCTTTACCTGCAACGACGACTTGAAGATCGAGGTGTTGAAGATATTTCTCGTGTCATTTTTGACTGTGAGAAGTCGAAAGCCGGGCTGGATATCATCCATAAGGATGCGGGAAAGATTATTTTTCAGACCATTTCTGTGATTGTCTGGCAGTTTTCTCTTGCGCCGCAATGGTTGCCAGCCCTGCTGATTGCGGTATTTCCACCAATTCTTGTGGGGCTTGTGTTTGGACCGTTTATTCAACGCGCTAGTCTGAACCGACTGAGAGCACAGCAGCGATCGCGTCTTCTACCGGCACTCATCAGCAGTCCGAATTTCAGCAGGGACAGCACCAGTTTTTCCGGAGCACCTTGCGGATGGAAATCTTCAAATCCAGCACTGAAATCCTCATGGATTTAGTCACCTGGTTTGGTCTGTTAATGCTGGTTTTAGTCAGTTCTGTTTTTCACCTTGGCTTGTTGCCAAACCAAATCGAAGCTGGAGATTTAGCGCTGTTTGTGGTTAATCTCAATTTACTCTCTAAACCGTTGGGCGAAATTGTCAAGGTTTACAACAAAGGACGAGAAGCGTATCCGGCACTGATGCGCGTATTACGTCCAGATAATCAGATGACTGGCTTTCCACACAAAGCAGTGGTCTAGGAGCATGTCTTAATTCCATCGATATTCCATCGATCTATCAATACGGGAGATTTACATGAATCGACGATTTTTTCTAGAACAGGCAACTCAAGCGATCGCGCTTTTGATCACCGCCACCGTTCTGCCTGCTCAATCAACCTCTGCCAAATCACCCCGTAGCAGTTCTACCTCTGCCAGCAAATCAGTTACGTCGAAGCCAATCACTGCTGCTGCTAAAGTCAGCAAATTGCCAGACGATGAAGAGACTCCTAAAAAACACAAAAAGCACAAAAAACATCATGATAAAAAACATGCTCAGTCGAAACTAAAACACAGCAAAGAGAGTGTTTCTCAACTAGACATAGATTCAGTGTAGATTCAGTGTAGGATGCGTTAGGCATAGCCGTGACGCAAAATCCCTGGCAGCATGGGTTACGCTACCGCTAACCCATCCTACGATGGCTGAGGTTAATTCCATTGACCTTCTTACCTGAACGAATCACCTGTTGTCATTGAGGAACTAAAGTTATGGATTGGAGTCCGGTGATTCCAACGTTTTTAATTACCTTGCGCGAAGGGGTTGAGGCGGCATTGGTGGTGGGGATTGTGTTGGCGTGTTTGCGTCAGGCGAAACAATCACAGTTAATTCTCTATGTCTATTCAGGAATTGCTGCAGGGTTGGCTGCCAGCATCGTGGTAGGAGGATTGCTACTTCAGTTATTACATCAGGTGCAAACTGCCACTACACCAAATGTGGTTGTGATGCGGCAGCTTTTTGAAACTGGGTTGACAGGGTTGGCGATCGCCATGCTGAGTTGGATGCTGATCTGGATGACGCGGCAGGCGCGATCGCTGAAAGCAGAGATTGAAGGCTCGGTGCAGTCTGCGGTGACGGGCGATGGGGTAGCCGCCTGGGGCATTTTTAGTTTGATTGCCACGGCTGTGCTGCGCGAAGGGTTTGAAACCGTTTTATTTTTGGCGGCTCAGTTTCAGGCAGGATGGACGCCTCTAGCGGGGGCGATCGCGGGCATTGTAGGGGCTGTGGTGATTGGCGTGTTGCTGTTCAAATGGGGGGTGAAGATCAACCTCAAACAGTTCTTTCAGATCATGGGAACCCTGCTGCTGTTGATTGTGTCGGGGTTGGTGATTTCGGCTCTGCGTCACCTGGATGCGGCGGCGGCGGCGTTTGTGCAACTGTATCCCCAATTTGCGGCGCTGTGCTGGTCATCGCCCACCTGTTTACTGGGACCGCTGGTTTGGGATGCCCGTACCGTGCTGCCCGATCACCAGTTTCCTGGCATTATCCTCAAAACCTTGTTTGGGTATCGACAGACCCTGTATACCGTGCAAGCGATCGGCTATTTGCTCTTCCTCGGTTTGGTTGGGAGCCTCTATTTCCGTAGTTTCACTCCTCCCAGGGCAACATCGCCGATGACCGATCTCGCCCTCAAATGATGGAGAGTGAAGCTTTATGCATGCTGAGATGATCCGCAAGATTGCCAAAAGCGATCCCACCAAACTCGAAACAGAAATGCCTATTCTACAGCTCTATAGGCGATTATTGGGCTATGTCTGGCACCATAAATTAGCGCTGGCAGGTGGAATCGTCTGTATTTTTTTGTTGTCGTTTCTGCAAATTCTGATTCCTCAAATTACGCGCTATGCGATCGATGTGATCATCCCGGCACGGCGATTTGATTGGTTGCCCTGGGTTGGTGTCAGCATTATTGGAATTGCTTTGTTGCTGGGACTGCTCAACTTTATTCGGACTTACTTAATGGCAGTGGTGGGGCAACGAACGGTATTTGCCCTGCGGCGCGATTTGTATGAGCATTTGCAGACCCTGTCCTTGAGCTATTTTGAGAACCAGCGCACTGGCGCACTGATGGGTCGTCTGACGCAGGATGTGGATTCGTTACAGGGATTAATCACGTCTGAGTTAGCTGAATTGAGTGCTGAAATTGTGACGTTTTTGTGATCGTCACTTATCTGTTTTATGCGGATTGGAAATTGACGTTGTTGATTCTTGCTACGTTGCCGATGATGGTGCTACTGACCCAAATCTTTGGTACTCGGATGCGCCCTGCCTATCGGGAGGTGCGTGAGCAGGGAGCGGAGGTGAATAATCACCTGCAAGACACGATCGCGAATATTAAACTGATCAAAGCCTGTGCCAATGAAGGCTACGAAATTGATCGGTTTGCTGAGCGCAATCAGGCGAATATGGCAGCCAATATTCATGTCGTGCGGCTGTGGTCGGCGTTTTCTCCGGTGATTGATTTCATGAACCACCTGGGGCATGTGATTGTGCTGGTGTATGGTTCCTGGGAAGTGATGCAGGAGGCGTTGACGGTCGGTGAGCTGGCGGCATTTCTTGCCTATTTGAATCAGGTGAATCAACCAGCAAAGAAGTTTAGCCGCATCATCCACACCATTCAAAAAGCGGCCGCCGCCTGTGAACGCATTTTTGAAACGCTGGATGAGCAACCCGATGTGCAAGAAAAGCCAGATGCGATCGCCCTACCTGCGATCCAGGGACATCTACACTTTGAAGCCGTCGATTTTGCTTACCAGGTCGATCGTCCCGTCTTGCAGCAGTTTTCTTTGGATATTCAACCAGGGATGACGGTGGCGTTGGTGGGTCCATCGGGCGCGGGCAAAAGCACGATCGCCAATCTTGCGGTGCGGTTTTATGACCCACAGGCGGGGTGTATTCGGATCGATGGTCAGGATTTGCGGGACGTGACGATGCGATCGCTGCGCAGTCAGATTGGCGTTGTGTCGCAAGAAACTTTGTTGCTTTACGGTACTGTGCGCGACAACATTGCCTACGGCAAGCCTGATGCTGACCTGGAGACTCTGATTGCTGCTGCCAAAGCCGCCTATGCCCATGACTTTATTCTGGCGTTGCCCCAGGGATACGACACCGTGATTGGCGAACGAGGAGTCAAACTTTCCGGGGGACAACGGCAGCGATTGGCGATCGCCCGTGCCCTGATCAAAAATCCAAAATTGTTGCTGCTGGATGAAGCCACCTCGTCCCTGGATACGGAATCCGAGCATTTGATTCAACAGGCCCTGGCTGACTTGATGCGCGATCGTACTTGTCTCGTGATTGCTCACCGGCTGTCTACGATTCAAACGGCCGATTTAATTGTCGTCATCCACAACGGCACGATTGTGGAAATGGGAACTCACGCAGATCTCCTAACACAGGGTCAGCTTTACGCCCATCTTTACAGTCTCCAGTTTCCTAAAATTCTGCCTCCTGAATTTGATCCAGCTTTGGGAGTCTGTCCAGCAGTCAACACCGACACCCCCCTATCCCACCCGCTTTCACTCGTATAAACCACCCCTCCACCTCCTCACGCCTCCACTCCTCTAACAATTGGGAGATATGACCGATGCGCTATAAAGACATCCGCCAGTTCAATTTTCCACTGCATCGCTATTTGGGTTTGGTGGTTGGGGTTATTTTCGCGATCGTGGGGTTGACCGGGAGTGCGTTAGTCTTCCAGCACGAGTTGGATCAGGCTGCGATCGCTTTACAGTACGGTGCCATTGTTCCCAAAGAACACCGCCTCTCTCCAGAGGCAGTGCTTGATCAAGTCAACGATCGGTATGCCCATCAAGAACCTATCGCGATCGCGGCAATTGAGATTGCACGTTCTTCAACGGTTCCTGATAAAGTCAAAATCAAATCGGTGAATGGGGAACCTGTTGAGGTATTGGTTAATCCTTATACGGGTGATGTGATTGGAGAACGCCACGAAAGCACGCTCTTCAAAGGGATTCATCAACTGCATGATCATTTACTGATTGGCAAGATTGGCAACGTTGAGCTTGGCAAAATGATTGTTGGCAGCGCCGCGTTTTTGTTTCTGGTGATCAATTTCACTGGAGTCGTGCTGTGGGACGGATGGCGGAAACTCGATCAAGGATTCAAGATTAAATGGCACGCTAAACCGCTGCGTGTCAATTACGACATTCATAAAGTGGTGGGCATCGTTGCCGCTATTTTCCTCACCTTGACAGCGTTGACTGGGTTTCTCTGGAACTTCAAACTGGATAAACCCCTGGCTCATTTGATCACTGCATCTCCATCCCATCAGGACGTGAAGAAATCAGAAGCAAACGGTGTTTCAGGACGAGCTGTTCTCAGCGTTGCAGAAGTTTTGCGCATCGCAGATGCTGCGTTGCCCGGTGCGATGACAACCAAAATCAAGCTGCCAGAAAAGCCGAACGACGTTTTTAAGGTGCATAAAAAGTTTCCGCAAGAACGGTGGGCAATGGGGCATAGCCGGGTGGCGATCGCTCCCTGTCGTGGGAACGTTCTTGAAGTCAAAAATGGATTAAACCTCTCTCCCTATGAGCAGATTCTGCGCAGTTTTGAGGAGATTCACTATGGAACATTTGCTGGATTGCCAACTCGTATTCTGTATGTGTTGATTGGAATCACTCCCCTGATTTTGCTGGTTACTAGCTTGGTGATGTATACCTATCGTCGTCCCAAATCTAACGGCTCAAAGAGTCAGACGTTGCCGTTTCAGGAACAAGGCCTTTAACGGTTAGCGATCGCGAGAGCTGGACTCACAGTCAATGAGTCCTAGATTTGGGGCACGGGCAGGGAAAGGGGGCACACTGCAGGAACCTACCCGGAGGTTTGGCGGAGGGTCGGGCAGTGGTTATTCGCGGCGTTATGAACCTGAATGGATTCAGTGATTTGTTCGGGGGTCATGTTGCTTTAACTTCCTCAATGTTGTGCCAGCGGATCACAATCTCGCCGCCCATTGCCTTCATAATGTCCTCAATAATGTAGAATTTGACGTTCTCTGGTTTATCGATCGCCTGCCGAATACTGGAGTGATACTTGGTGATCGGCGGAACTTCACCATCTTGCGCTCTAAGCTGGCAGACTTCTTTCGTGACTCTGTATTCACTAAATCCTAGCTGCTTCAAATCAAACTCGCCCTGCTTGCCCGACTCAAGCAGGGGCAAACACGCACTGGCGAGACTGCTGCTCGGTTGCATCAACGACGACTGGTTGCCGTTTGGGCAGACATCCATGACCTGCAACCTCGCTTGCAACTCGAAGCGTTGCGTCACGGGATCACCACCGCCACGCAAGTGGTTTGGATCAGGGATGGAGCCCGGGGATTTTGGCGATTATTTGAACACCGCTTCGCATCGGTTGCGGTGGGGATTTTAGATTTCTATCATCCGACAGAGCACCTGTGGCAAGCCGCACAAGCCTTGTATCTCATCTGAGTAAAAAGCGCTATACACAACACAAATTCCAAACCACTCTTCAATCTAAAATCCAAAATCCAAAATCTACACAGGATTAACCTTTCTCAAGATTGGTGAAGTGTTCTATGAAAAGCATGAAGGGATTGAAATGAATTCATAGGATCAAAGTATCTCTCTACAACTTTTTATGGAGGGTTCCTATGGATCATTCAACGAAACCCACAAAACACGATGAGAGTATCTCCTACATGCTCATCGCTGGGCTGATTGTTCTCTTTCTACTCACTGGATTTATCCTGATTGGCATCTGGTAGTTTTTCCCCAGGAGCGCTTCATTTTGCCGTTTGTCCAATCCAAAAACTCAACTGATTCAGAACCCCGGTTGTGTCGCCGGGGTTCAACGCTAACAGGCTTTCAACAATCACCCACGCTGTTAGACTGAGATAGCGAAATTGCGATCGCGAAGTGTTCAGTCTGAAAAGGAACCCAACAATGCGACTGTCTCAGATGCTGTTTGTCACCCTGCGGGAAGACCCAGCGGAAGCTGAAATTCCCAGTCATAAACTGCTGCTGCGGGCAGGATACATCCGGCGGGTCGCCAGTGGCGTGTATGCTTATTTGCCCCTGATGTGGCGCGTATTGCAGAAGGTCTCGCAGATTGTCCGCGAGGAAATGAATGCCGCCGGGGCGCAAGAGTGTTTGTTGTCGCAGTTGCAACCGTCTGAGCTGTGGAAGGAATCCGGGCGGTGGGATACCTACACCAAAGCAGAAGGGATCATGTTTTCACTGGTGGATCGGCAGGAGCGAGAGATGGGGCTGGGTCCAACTCATGAAGAGGTGATTACGGCGATCGCTCGTGACATGGTGCGTTCTTATCGCCAACTGCCCCTCAACCTGTACCAGATTCAGACCAAATTCCGGGATGAAATTCGCCCCCGCTTCGGCTTGATGCGCGGACGGGAATTTATCATGAAGGATGCCTACTCCTTTGATGCCGACGAGACTGGCATGAAGGAAACCTATCAAAAGATGAACCAGGCATACCACAATATTTTGCGTCGCTCTGGACTGGCGTTTCGAGCCGTGGATGCCGATTCAGGGGCGATCGGGGGTTCCGGTTCGCAAGAATTCATGGTGTTGGCAGACGCCGGTGAGGATGAAATTCTCTACACCGACGACGGTAAATACGCCGCCAACGTGGAAAAAGCCGTATCTCTGCCTGCTGACGCTGAACCGTCTCCCTTCAAAACCTATGAACAGCGAGAAACACCCGGCACCGAAACGATTGAGAAGCTGTGCCAATTTCTCAACTGCTCACCCACCAACGTAGTCAAAAATGTCCTCTACCAGGCAACCTATGACACCGGCATGACCGTGCTGTTGCTGGTCAGCATCCGGGGTGACCAGGATGTGAACGAGGTGAAGCTGCAGAACGAACTGGTCAAGCTAGCAGGACAATATGGCGGGAAAACCGTGATCGCGCTGACCGTTCCCGATCAGACGGCACAGGAAAAATGGGCCGCCAGGCCCCTGCCCTTGGGCTATATGGCTCCCAACCTGTCCGATGACTACATCAAACCGGCAAAACCGGCACCCGTCGGCGTCAAGGCAGCCGGTTCAGTGGTTCCCAAGTTTCTGCGACTGGTGGACAAAACGGCCGTTGAACTCAAGAACTTCGCCACAGGCGCAGATGAGGCAGGTTATCACGTCGTCGGAGCCAATTGGGGCAAGGAATTTCAGCTACCAGAATTAGTAGTCGATGTGCGCAAGGCAACGGCGGGCGATCGCGCCATTCACGATCCCAATCAAACCCTGCAAAGCGCCAGAGGCATTGAAATCGGTCACATTTTCCAGCTTGGCACCGAGTATTCCATCTCAATGGGAGCCACCTACACCAATGAGCAGGGTGAGGAAGCGCCCCTGGTGATGGGCTGCTACGGCGTTGGCGTATCGCGGTTGGCGCAGTCCGCGGTGGAGCAGTCCCACGATAAGGATGGAATCATCTGGTCAGTGGCGATCGCGCCTTACCAGGCGATCGTCGTCATTCCCAACATCAACGCTGCCGAGCAAGTCCAGGCAGCCGAGGCGCTTTACACAGAGCTGAACCAGGCAGGAATTGAAACGCTGTTGGACGATCGCAACGAACGCGCTGGCGTCAAATTCAAAGACGCTGATCTAATCGGCATTCCCTACCGAATCGTGACCGGCAAAGCCCTTAAAAATGGCAAAGTCGAAGTCGTCAACCGTGCCACCCACGAGTCTCAAGAACTTGCGATCGCAGATGTTGTTCTTCATCTGAAACGGGCGATCGTAGATGCTTCAATGCCTCAACCTTAACGCGATGGGTTGTTAAGGTAGTGATGACCAATAGATGGTGAAAATTTACAATAAAGGTGTACTAGCAGGGCAGTTCATTTAGAGTAATTATGCCAATTCAGTTTCGGTTTCATCCAGAAAAAGCTGTTGAAGCTGCAGCGATACTTTTAAAGCTGCACGGTAAGCCTATGAAGCATTTAGGTTTGCTGAAGATGCTTTATATCGCTGACCGTATTGCACTGCAACGTATGGAGCAACCGATCACTGGAGATGATTACGTGTCGATTGATTATGGTCCTGTCCTTAGCGGTGTTTATGACTTAATTAAGGGACAGCCCATTGGTGATGCCTTATCTCTTTGGTCCAAATTCATCTCTTCTCAGAATTCAAATTACATTTCCTTATTAAGTGATCCAGGAGATGGGGAACTCTGTGAAGAAGAAGAAGAGATCCTTCAGCAGGTTTATCAAACTTTTGGACATCTTAATCCATTTGATGTTGCTGAGTGGACTCATGATCTTCCAGAGTGGCAAAACCCTCATGGTTCAGCTATTCCAATTGCAGTTGAGGATGTTCTTAAAAATGTGGGTAAGAATGATGAAGAGATAAAAGAAATTCAGCAAGAAGCCATTCGAGAAGCATATTTGGATGAGGCTTTGCATGGCTAGCGTTGCTATCAATTTAGCAGATGCATTTTTAATAAATACACCTCCTAATGGCGAACATCTCTATATTGCAATTGCACAAACTTCCGAAAGCAAGTATTTGTTTGTCAATGTGACAACTCGAAGAAGTAGTTCTGAAACTGCCTGTATCCTTTTACCTGGTTCAGATGTGCCGAGCTTTATTGTTCATGAGTCTGTTATCGCATATCGATTTGCTCGTGAGATGGATGCTACAGAATTGGCTAATTTGATTACCGTTGGTAGCCCTATTCCAAAGGAATCTTGTTCTACTACCGTCCTTGCAAAGATTCAGCAGGGTGGTTTAGTTTCCAGGCAGTTGAAAAATAAATACAAAACTGCGCTCAAAGCTTTCTTGGAAATATCGTAGGGGTGAAAGTGTTGGAGTGCTGGACTGATGGTTACCCATAATATATTTTGGGTAGGCTACCGCAAGCCTTTAGTCACAGTCGGGAATCCATCTAAAAAATCGTCTATAGATTCTCCTGCTTTGAGATAGTCCAGAAGCGTCTGCACAGCAACCCTAGTACCAAAGAAGACTGGAGTACCGTCCATAATTTCAGGAGATGCGCTAATAATTGGGGAGTTCTTAGGCATAATCCTTAACCTGTAACCTTGTTATAAACTTAGTGCAAGTGAAAGTATCAGAGTAATGCCGCGATCGCGGGGGATTCAGTTACGTGGATTTAATTCGAGAATGGGTTTTGGAGAAAGTTCGCACAGCCAATCGTTAAGCCAGTGCCGCGATCGCGAACAGCTCATCTTCTCTTACCGGATTGTTTATGGAAGTTTTCACCCTTGTCCTTTCCAGTCTGATTAGCCTGATTTCCCCAGTTGGCTTGGGAGTTGACACCGTTGCCGAACGTGCCATTCGGTCTCAGTTCAAATCGGTCGAGCAACTACAGGTGCGGATAGACAATGCCCCCAGCCACCAGATTTTGCGGGGCAAAGCCAATCGTATCCGAATCGCTGGACGAGGGTTAGTTCCCCTGCAAGATGTGCGTCTGGAAGCCCTAGAGGTTGAAACCGATCCAATCAACCTGAACCGGCGCAGACTGCTGCAGCGACGTGGTAAGCTTCAGCTAGAAGAACCGCTCCAGACTGGTGTCCGCCTGGTTCTCAAAGAGGACGATATTGCTCAGGCGCTGAAATCACCTGTTGTGATGCAACAACTGCAAAAGCTGGTTGGTAGTTTGGGAGGGCTAACTCGCCAATCATCAGCTACTTCCAAATTGGTCAATCCGCAAGTGGAGTTTCTAGATAACCAACGCATCCGAGTGCAGGCAGAGCTGCAAGATGCAGACACTGCCAACAAGCTGGTCATTCAGGTGGAATCTGGAGTCGAAGTGGTTGCAGGGCGGCGACTGCGCCTGATCAATCCAACCGCTCGATTAAATGGTGCAGCAATTCCCGAAAACTTTGTGAAGTCAATTGCAGAGAGCCTCACCGAACGATATGACCTTGGACAACTGGAACCTTCTGGAGTCACAGCAAGAATTCTGAGGCTAGAATTAGACTCCGATCAGCTTGAACTTGCGGTATTCATCAAAGCTCCGGCGGGACTACAAATTTGAAGAGACGTTACCAGTTTGCCGAAACAGTCTGAACCTAATGTAAATCTATTCGGTTAACAAGGAGGATCTTTTACCATGCAAGACCAACAACCGCGTCGTCAGCTTCCGTTGGGTGTTGTTGCTAGCTTCTCAGCATTAATTTTGGCAACTGGAGGTGGAGTTGCGTGGTGGACTTGGGCGTCTCACCAGGCTCAAACTTCTTCAACCCCTGGTGCGGTTCAACCGTCCCCTCAGCAAGGTAATCCCCCTCCACTTGCCGGTGGTTCTAATTCAGCAACCACCAAAGCCAAGCCCACTTCCTGCAACAACCGAAAAGACCCTACAGGTTTACTGGCTCAAAACATCCGGCGATCGCATCACGCTAGCCCCCAGTTCAGTTCAATTTAGTTCAAGCTCTGGTTCAAATGCTCTTTTAGAATCTGCTCTGAACCAACTGCTGGCAGGACCCACAACGACCACAGACGCTACCACGATCCCAATGGTACGAAACTTCACGCTGTATCAGTTAAGAGTGACGGGATTCATGTTGATTTGTCTCAAGAATTTACAAGCGGTGGCGGTAGCACCTC
Organism: Leptolyngbyaceae cyanobacterium RU_5_1; assembly: GCA_012034055.1. GTDB lineage: Bacteria > Cyanobacteriota > Cyanobacteriia > Leptolyngbyales > Leptolyngbyaceae > JAAUSG01. The sequence continues at coordinate 14,816 of JAAUSG010000006.1, forward strand.
CATGACGGGTAGACTCGCTCAAGTTCTCTACACAGCCACTAGCCTGAATCCCAGTGCCAGCGTGTGGTTGTCTGTGGACGGGAAACCAATAGAAACCCTTGGCGGTGAGGGGTTAGTGCTTGAGCAACCCCTGACGCGCGAACGGTTTAAGCAAGACTTTCCACTGTAGTGGCCTATTCTGTATAAGCTAAAAAGGCAAACGTTGGTAGGCAGATGATCAGCAATAACCTTGACAGCGATCGCGTTTCTCACTTACAACCTTCAGACCCAGCAGACATCACGCGCGTTCGACCTTGGGGCACCGTAACGGTATTGGAAGAGGGAAAACAATACCGGATCAATCGCATTGAGCTAGCTCCCGGACACCACATTAGCACCCAGATGCACTATCATCGCAGCGAACATTGGGTGGTGGTCTCTGGAACAGCCAGGGTCATTTGTGATGGCAAAGAAACGACGCTGCTCCAGAAGCAGTCAACTTATGTACCAACCTGCACTCCTCATCGCGTTGAAAACCAGGGGTGATTCCGCTTGTGATGATTGAGGTTCAGAACGGAGAATATCTGGGAGAAGATGATATCACTCGCTTTGATGACGACGATCTTTGATGACTACAATACCCATCAATAGCCTGCTATCAGAACCTCAAACCAGCACCTGCCTGAATTGAAGCAGCAGTACCGTTATTAGACCGATACCCATCAAAGGAAATGATTGCGTTCCCAAATAACATCAGATTGCTGTTCGGTAGTGCATAGTCGATCCCTGGCTGAATCACAAAGCTCCCCTTATTGCCGATCGGAGTTTTGTCTCCTCTCACAATCGATGCCCCTGCCCCCACATAGACATCGGCCTGCCAATTGATCGGAAAATCATAAGAAACCGTGGGCACAACTGCCACACCTTCGCCACCGACCAGAACCTGTGCCCTTAATGAGATGGGCGCTTTCAGGAATTTGTAGCGAACGCCGAAGAAAGCGGACGTATTTCTATCTTCATTAATGGGGTTTTGGTCAGACACACCAAAAGCGGCACCCGCCCCAATATAACTACCATAGGCGGCTTGTGCTCTAACAGATGATGGGGTACTTAGAGTGAACCCAGCTGCAAGGGCAATACTACCGATCGCAACTAATCCGCTACTCCGGAGATATGCCACTTGTTGATCCATACGATAATTTTTGAAATGGTGCATCATGTTTCACTCCCATTCATCCTGCGCAGTGGAGTTTTTATCATTTAAGCCTAATTCTTAAAGGATGAAACAAGTTTTTTTAAACACCAATTACTACGGCACAGAACTAGAGATGTCGTTAGGCTGTAATTAAACCTTGTCCACGTCCAGACCTGGAGTTTCTCTTAAGGGAAAGCTACAGGTTTCGAGCTGGACGTGGTTTAGCATTTAATGCCCAACTGATTTGGGCCCTCCTGCTAATTTGAAGTGACAGTTAAAGAACAGGATCCGCTCCCCGGATAATCGTTTTCTAGTCTGAAATACTGTATTTAGATGCAGTGTTAATGCGTGGTGGAGGTTGATTAAATGAATACAGTAAAACGTTGGTTAGTGATTCCGATCGCGATCGCGATTCTGCTCGGAACCGCTAAAGTGAGCTTTGGGCAACAAATCACCGTTTCGCCAGGGTCTCAACCGATTCAAGTCAGTGGCACTTCTGGTGGTAATCAAAAGGACAACGGGTGTGCTGGGTATATCTCCACGTCCCCAAACCATGTTGTTCAGGTGACGGAGGATGCAGATTTACGATTTGTGTTGCAAGGCGCTGGGCAACCCGCGTTACTCATCCGCAGTTCAACCGGTCAAAACTTCTGTGTTCCAGCCGATAGCTATTCAGGCGGCAAGGTTGAAATTCCGGGACGTTGGCGGAAAGGAACCTATTCAGTGTATGTGGGCGATCGCGCCAACGGTCACCACTCATACACCTTGCTTATTTCCCAGAGTCAGTAGCTTAACCAGAAAGACTTCAAAGCATATAAAAGAATGGAGGGAGATGACATGCAATATTTCCCTCCATTCTTTTATCATTCATGCCTTGCTGCTAAGATTCCTCAATCTGACGAGGAGAGATCTCAACAGCACTCACGTCGATCGTGCCGAGAGGAGCAATCCGGTTGAAGCGCCCGTTTTCTGCCTTCAAAGGTTCGCTGCAGCTTGGGCAACGAAATTCTGTTTTATTCAAGCTTATAAACTCAAAGCTACAGACGGGACACTCTGCCTGAACTAAATTTCGTTTCAGCCACCAACGAAATCCAATGAAGGCTAAGACAGGGGCAATCAGGAGCAGCCCAAACAAGATCAACAGAGAGTTGACCAGCCAGCCCAGTCCAATCGCCCCCAGCAGCCAAAAGATAAAGAAGGGGAGCAAAAAGCGACTGACTTCTGCCATCCCGATTTGAAGATTTTTTAGGCTGTCCTGATTCACCGCAATCTCCTATACATCATGCGTTGTAATAGTTTGGCTACCTACACTCAGTGGAATTATTAGGATGCAATACAACTTGTTGTGCCTGAAGACGGTAGCGATACTTCTATCCTAATCAGCGATCGCCGTAATGCCTGATCCGGGTTTTCTCTAAAAGGAATGGTGAGGTATCCCTACAAAAAGCGGACACCTGCTAAATCCTTCGGCTACACCACAAAGGCAGCAAAAGAATTCAGCAGGTGAACAAGTAAAGTTGAGAGAGACACTAAATCTAGAGGAGCTGTCAAGTTCCTTTTGAAGGGTTTTGATCCTTAAAGCACCCTAAAGATGAGGCTTACAACTTGAGTCACTCCTCAGATATCAGCTTGACAAACTGCTAGAACAGACCGAGAGTAAGAGCTTTGCTGATGGGTAGTGTTGCACCGATGCCAAGGTATAAAGTTACCACAGTACCAAATAGGAAAAGCACGGTAGCTACTGGGCGGCGAAACGGATTCTGGAACTTGTTAACGTTCTCAATGAACGGCACAAGAATCAGCCCAAGAGGAACAGATCCCATCAATATCACACCCAACAGTTTGTTTGGAACGAGACGCAGGATGTTGAACACGGGGTAAAGATACCATTCGGGCAGAATTTCCAGGGGAGTAGCAAAGGGATTAGCAGGCTCCCCTTCCATTGCAGGGTCAAGAACGGCAAGACCGACACAAAGGGCGATCGTTCCCAGAATTACAACCGGGAACGTGTACAGCAGGTCATTAGGCCAGGCAGGTTCACCGTAGTAGTTGTGTCCCATGCCTTGGGCCAGTTTGGCACGGAGTTCGGGATCAGCCAGATCCGGTTTCTTGAGGGTTGGCATAGTCAGAAACGCATCCTTAGTCTAGAAGGTCAGCAGGCGGACAGAAGTCAGTAGGAATCAATCTAATCTCACTTTGATCAGAAGCCACAGGTAACGCCTAATCAAAGAACATTAGAGTGGGCCAGAAATACCCTGCTTGCGGATCATGAGGAAATGCAGCAACATGAAGACCGCAATCAGCCAGGGCAAAACAAAGGTGTGTGCGCTGTAGTAACGAGTTAAGGTTGCTTGACCAACGCTAGAGCCACCGCGCAACAAATCTGCCATCAGGACACCGACAACCGGAATTGCTTCGGGTACACCCGACACGATCTTGACTGCCCAGTATCCAACTTGATCCCAGGGAAGAGAGTAGCCAGTTACACCAAACGAGACGGTGATAACGGCTAAAACAACGCCCGTCACCCAGGTCAACTCACGGGGCTTCTTAAAGCCACCGGTCAAATACACCCGAAAGACATGGAGGATCATCATTAACACCATCATGCTGGCAGACCAGCGATGAATGGAGCGAATGAGCCAGCCGAAGTTGACCTCGTCCATAATGTACTGAACAGACTCAAAGGCTTCGGCAACCGTAGGTCTGTAGTAAAAGGTCATTGCAAAGCCAGTTGCAAACTGGATCAGGAAGCAAACAAGCGTTACTCCACCCAGACAGTAAAAAATGTTGACGTGGGGTGGAACGTATTTGCTGCTGATGTCATCAGAGATCGCCTGAATCTCTAGTCTGTCCTGGAACCACTGGAAGACTTTCGATTCGGTTACCTGCTTAGTGAACATGAAGCGAGAATTCCTAGAATGTGTTGCTGTTCATAAAAAATCTAACACAGACACTGGGCGGTTTTCATAAAAAGGTGACAGGAGTGAGGGATGACAGGGGGAGAGAGGGAGAGGATAGGGAGATGGGGAGATGGGGGGATGAGGAGATGAGGAGATGGGGAGATGGGGAGATGGGGGATGAGGAGTGTCAGGAAGGAGGGATTGTTAGTTGTTGGCTGATTGGGAGAAAGCTTTCTAGCGAGCAACTAAAACCAATTGCCAAAAACCAATGACCAATGGGCAAGACGCGACTGCATAACAGGAACTCACTTCGAGTTGTTTTGGATAGGAAAGGTTTTTCTTAAAACATGATTTAAGATTGTTGGTTATGAATAAGAAACTCTTCTGGGCTAGGCGGCTAATCATCCTGCTTTTAGTCGTTGTTGTTACGTTTTTTCACTCGACAACTCCAGCGATCGCCCTCTCTGAACAGCAGCGTTTGGTGGCAGAAGCGTGGCGACTCGTGGATCGTGCTTATGTGGATGACACCTTTAACCACCAGAACTGGTGGCTAATTCGTCAGAAGGCAATGAAACAGGCGATGAGCGATCGCGAACAGGCGTATACCGTGATTCAAAAGATGCTGGCAAGTCTGGAGGATCCGTTCACTCGCCTGCTGAAACCCGACCAGTACCGTAGCTTGCAGACCAATACCTCTGGGGAACTGACGGGTGTTGGATTACAGATTGCCTCAGATCCAAACAGTGGCGAGTTAAAGGTGATTGCGCCGATTGCAGGCTCTCCCGCGGATCGAGCAGGCATTCAGCCTGCAGATACGATTCTGAAGATTGATGGGGTGCCGACGTCTAGTTTAAGCCTGGATGAGGCGGCCGAACGGATGCGAGGAGCGGTGGGTAGTCAGGTTGTGCTGACTGTGCGACGGGATGAAAAACACTCTCTGATGTGCAAGTGGTGCGCGATCGTATTGCCCTCAACCCCGTCTATGCTGATTTGCGCCTCCAGCCCAGCAAGACGGAAAACGGGACGCCGACGAAAATTGGCTACATTCGGTTGACTCAGTTCAATGCCAATGCTCCGAATGAACTCACAAACGCCATTAATCGGTTGGAGAAGCAAGGAGCTACAGGCTATGTGCTGGATCTGCGCAGTAATCCGGGTGGACTGTTGCAGGCAGGGATTGAAATCGCTCGTCTTTGGCTCAATGAAGGCACGATTGTCTACACTGTCAACCGTCAAGGAGTTGAGGGCAGCTTTGAGGCAACCCAGCACGCATTGACCCGTGATCCACTGGTGGTGTTAGTGAACCAGGGAACCGCAAGTGCCAGTGAAATCCTGGCGGGTGCCTTGAAGGACAATGGGCGGGCCACGATTGTGGGTGAGCAGACGTTTGGGAAAGGGTTGATCCAATCGCTGTTTGACCTATCGGATGGTTCCGGATTGGCAGTCACGGTTGCGAAGTATGAAACACCGGCTCACCTTGACATCAATAAGCAAGGAATTAAGCCAGATGTCAGTGTCCCAATTGATCCAATTGCAATGACTCAGTTTGGAACCGCAACCGATCGCCAGTATGAGGCGGCGGTGGAGCTTTTGACCACACACTCTGTGATTGCTGGTGCTGCCTAATTCTGAACGAACGTATCATGATCCCTTGCACGGTGCGATCGCGCTGGACAACAGCGACCCAACCGAGGCCCTGCTGATTCAGCTGATCGACACTCCCGCGTTCCAACGTCTGCGTCGGATTCGCCAGTTGGGCCCGGCCAGTCTCACCTTTCATGGAGCGGAATCCTCTCGGTTTACTCATTCAATTGGCGTGATGGCGATCGCGCGGCGTGCCTTTGATCGCATCTGCAAGGTCTATCCCCAACTCAAACCTCACCGCCCCGTTGTCCTCTGTGCCGCGCTGCTCCATGACATTGGGCATGGGCCATTTAGCCACACGGCAGAAGAAATTTTTAACTGTGCTCACGAACACTGGACAGAGCGCATTTTGCAAGAGTCTGCGCCCGTCCGACAGGTGCTCGATGCGTTTCATCCTGAACTCCTAGAGCAGATTATCCAGGTCTATCACAAACAGCATCCGGTGCCTCTGGTCTGGCAGTTGGTATCCAGTCAACTTGACTGCGATCGCCTCGATTACCTGATGCGCGACAGCTACTTCACAGGGACTGCCTACGGCAAGATTGACCTGGATCGGATCTTAATCGCGCTCGGCTATGACTCGGTTTCACAACAGCTTGTGGTTGCTCAGAAAAGAATGGCGGCGATCGAGCATTACCTGATCGTCCGCTATTTCATGTACGCCCAAATCTACAACCACCCCAAAAACATCGCCGCCACCTGGATTTTGGAACACGCCATTGCCCGTGCTCGAATCTTGCAACAGGCAGGGCAGTTAACCGCTGATGAAACCGTCACGTCCTGGCTGAACAACGACTGCAACTATCTGCCCCTGGAGCATTACCTGGGAGCGGACGATGGCGTGTTCACCTACCATCTGCAGCGCTGGCAGCATAGTTCAGATACCGTTTTGGCAGATTTATGTCGTCGCTTTATCGATCGCGACTTGTTCAAAGCTCTAGATATCACGCATTTAGACCAGGAAAGTCGCGCGACGCTACTGAGCAAAACTCACCACTGGCTGACTCAAGCCGGATTCGACGCCCCTTACTACACTGGCATTCGCATTTCCTTTAGCCGGGGCTATACCCTGTATCAAAAGGGCATCAAAATCCAAACGTCCTCCGAACTGAAGCAAATTAACGAACTGTCGCCGCTCGTGCGAACGCTGACACAACCCTACGAACGAGCCTGGTTGATTTATCCGCGTGAAATCGAGTCAATGCTGCTGTCTTTACAACTGGTGTGATACGGGCAAGCATCTGGAGGGCGATCGCGTCGCCTTGACTAATGTCCGGGGAAACTGAAAACCACTGGAAGGCAGTAACTCTTCTTTGCGTAAGAGTTGATTGTCAGAACCTAAAATTCGCAGCTCACAAACCCCCGTTGCACCCGGTGAATTAGGGCAAAACACGCCGCTCTTGCCGTTGTCTCGCAAAATTTGCCCATTATCAAACGTAGCTTCAACTGCCGCTACCTTGGGCGTCAACATCTGACCATAGAGGATGGTATAGCGTTCCGCTTCGCCATTTTGTGAATTGCCCTCTGCTGATTTGGTTTGACTAATACCGTACTCAATCAGCTTCTCCGACGGCTTCTTGGCTTTGCGGATCCCATAACTGTGACTACTGCTCACCTGCCAGTTCATCCCGTTCCGCTTCACCACCTGGTGCCCAAACACCTGCTGCATCGATGTTTTAGTGTCGCCGCCAGGACAGAGGGCGCTATACAAAACAATCACACCCTTGGACCAGCGGTGCGTGCTTAACACCTGAAAGCCTTTTGCTTTCGCTTTATCCGTGGTTGGACAAGCAACACTGCGATGAATCACACGAGTTGGTGTATCCGTCAGCAACGCATACATGCAGCCAGAGGTTGTTAACGTTACTAGCCCAACCAGGCAGGTTAACAGCCGTTTCATTACTAAACCTTTTGTAAAAGCACAGAATTGGCGATCGAATGGGTTGATGCTTAGATACACAACGTATCGTTTTATTGGCATCTGCCCTTTATAGCAGTTTGCCCCGATATAAATTACAGTTCGTGCTCCTTACAGAATATTTATACTTTGTTTTGTAAGGATGGTTCTTCTGGTCACAATGGGTTGCAACGAATTTCGATCAAAAATCCATCCGGGTCATAGAAATAAATGCCTCGCCCAGTTGGACGGCTGACTGGATCGTGATCAATCTCCACCTGGTTTTGTCGCAGCACTTCAACGGCGTGATCAAATAACTCTGGAGCAATGTCGAACGCTAGATGGTTGGCACGGGTAAACTGCTGACGTGGATCGGGATTGGGCGGCAACAGTTCTGGCTCCCAAAACAAATCAATCACGGTGTCATCGGGTGTCACAAAGTTCGCCACCTTGCCCTGTGTCACCAAATCCTTCAGGGTGGCAGGCACTTCGACTCCAGTCAGTTCGTGCAAGCCTAGGATGGTGCCGTAGAAGTGGCGAGACCGTTGCATATCACGCACGTTTAAGGCAATGTGATGAACTCGACGTAAGGCACCGGCTGCAAGAACGCTGGGAGATTGGGGACTGGCTAGCATAACGAGAGGTTGGTAGGTTTTTATTGGTTTTAGCAAATTCGATTGGTTGAGTGCGAAGTACGAAGTGCGAGGGGTGGGAATTAAGGATATGAAAATTCTGAGTGTGAAGGTGAAACCGAACTCGAAGCAGCAGGCTGTCAAACAGGAGGAGGATGGCAGTTTAACGGTACATCTGAAGTCGCCGCCGGTGGCAGGCAAGGCCAATGCGGAGCTGATTCAGGTGTTGGCGAAGCGGTTTGAGCTACCACAGTCCAGAATTCGGATTAAGGCTGGGTTATCGTCGAAACATAAATTGGTCGAAGTTGATGATGAGTGAGCAGCGAGTGAGTTTGGAATTTGGGGCGATATTCTCGAATCAGGATTTGGAACTGTTGCGTTTAATCGTGTTCACCCTTTCTTCAAGTGCCGGGCTATCAGCAGAATCATCAGCGGCTAAGGCGGGTTGATTGGTTGATATGGGTTCAGGTTTCCTAAATTGTTCAATTTGCTGTTGCATGTCATCCAACCGCTGTCGGCTTTCAGGGCTTGAAGATTGCTGATGGGCTTGCAGTAGCGCAAAACAACCCGTAACGATGCCTGTCACGAGTGTCAAAAACCCTTTTGCAAAATCGGAATTTTGCTTTTCTGGAGGGAGGACACAGACCAAAATTCCTGCCGTGATTACAGTAATTCCGATGACAGCGAGTAGCCCTACATGAGTCGGAAATCTGCTGAGAATTCTATCGATGGGATTAGCCATGTTGACACCTTACATTTGTCACTGATCCTGTGTGAAGGACGAATGACGCTCCTAAGCATGTTCAATTTATAGCAATTTTCAGTTGAGTGAAGTACAGGCGTAGGGACAAACGGCCGCTCGTCTGTAGAGAGTCTGTTCACAACTACTGTTGCGACAGGCGTTTGATGTCTTGCCCTGCCAACAGGTGGTGGGTCTCTTGTAGAATGGCTGGGATTTTGTCGGCATGAGGGCTGTTTTGCAGGCAAGGCTTGAGAGCCTGCGGATCGATGCGATCGCTTTTGGTGCCAGGAAACCAGTGACCACCATTGCCGAGCATGTTGTAGCGCTCTCTGGCGTAGTCGAGCATGTCGTAAGCGATCGCCAGATTTCGTAGCCACAGAATCACCCAAATATTCAGCCCACCAGGGGTCTCCTCTGGTTTGGGAAGTCCAACCTGCCAGGTTTTGAACCAGTCTTCACCCAGTCGATCGATGGCCGCCTGCTCCAACCGATGCAGAATCGATGGCAAAATCTCGTCGGCGCGATCGAGCCAGTTCAGTGTTTTCAAGTGTTCATCAAAGTCTTGCGGTTGAGCCGCACCAATACTGAGCGTGTGTACCTGAGCATGGCTGAGGCAGAACAGGTCATTGAAAACGATTGGACTCACGGGTGCACACAAATCCACCAACCGCTGAGGCGGCTTGTAGAGCATCCCACCTTTATCAGAAGGGCTGATAATGAATATGCCCATATCGTGGCGGGTAGCGGCTTCAATGGCAGCCCAGTTGCGCTGGTTGATGTAGTACCAGTGCAGGTTTACATAGTCAAATTGATCGGTTTGAATGGCCCGCACAATCACAGCGGTGGGACCATGCGTGGAAAAGCCAACGCAGCGAATTCTGCCCTGTTTTTGAAACGTTTGCACGACATCCAGACAGCCGCCTGGACGAATCACCCAGTTCAGGATCTCGTCTGTGTTAATGCCATGAATTCCGAGCAGGTCAATGTAGTCCAGCTTCAGGTAAGCAAGAGATTTTTCCAGCTTTTGGCGGAACTCCGTGGGGTTTGCCGTAGGAGGTACTTTAGTTTGGGAAATGAACGTGTCTCTAGGAAGTTTGGGCAGAATGCGTCCGAGCTGCATTTCGGATGTGCCATAGCCCCGTGCGGTTTCGATGTGCTTGATGCCAGCGTCTAGCGATCGCCGAATCGTCGCCTCCAGGTTCTCCTGATTATCACGCGGCACCTGCCCCGGCAACATATCCTGCCACTTGTACTGATACCGCATCCCGCCGCAGGAAAAGACGGGCATTTGCAAATCGGTACGTCCAAAGCGTCGATAGTGCATAAGGAGCTGGAAACCGTTTTGTTAACTCTCCTAATGTAATGAATTTTTTATTACAGCAACTCTAGTGAGTTCTTGTCCCTGATAAACGCCGGACTGATAATGCTCCACTGAAATATTCCACTGTTGAAGACATTCATTTAGCATCCATTGCTTTAGATGAGCATCTTTACGAGAGCGATATTCAGCAATCAGGAGTTTACCCCCAGGTTTGACGAAAATTTGCAGCGATCGCTCCACATAAGCTTCTCTCAATTCCTCTGGAACATAGATCAGCTCTGTCCGCACAAAATCAAATTGGAAGGGCGGCGTCCATGTCCACGAGTTTCCTACAAAAATGTGAGAAGCAAAGTCTGGTAGTCGTTGCTTTGCCAAGTTTGCTAACGATGGAGAAATATCCAAGCCATAAGGGATGACATCCACAGCCCGTTCAGCTAACCACTTCACACTGCACTCCAGCAGATACCCGTTTGCACAACCAATGTCTAGAAAGCACCCAGGTTGATCAATGCAGGCGGCGATCGGCTTTCGGCATATCACCCACCGATCTTGGGAACCTGAAAACCCAGATTGCTTCCAGGGTTCCTGTTCAGCCAGGTAAGCGCTTTCCAACAGATGTTGATTTGCCGCAAACCAGTTTTCTAGCTCTGCGTCGTTCATAGTCTTTCCAGAGTACTGCCCAAGCACGTTAACTTGCTTCGATTTCCCGCACAACTGGCTTACCGTCGATCACCTCACCCACCAATACCAAATCCGTCAGCCCGACGAACAAGCCATTTTCCAACACGCCAGGAATGTTGTTGAGGGTCGTCTCTAATTCGGCAGGATTGTCGATCCCGTTGGCAAACTTCACGTCGAGGATGAGGTTGCCTTGATCCGTAACGACGGGGCCCGATTTTTTGACTGCCATGCGCAGTTGGGGGTTGCCACCCAGCTTTTCGATCGCTTTGGTAACCGGGTTCAGGGCTTTTGGCACCACTTCAACTGGCAGCAAGAAACTTAAATTTAATTTGTCTACAAGTTTTCCGCTATCGACGATCACGATGAACTGGTTGGCAAAGGCTTCCACAAGCTTCTCTTGAAAGTGAGCTGCCCCGCCACCTTTAATTAGATTGAGATTGGGATCGACTTCGTCGGCACCATCGATCGCGATATCAATCCGATCAACCTCGTTCATCGTTGTCAACGGAATGCCGCATTCCCGGGCCAGCACCTCACCCTGAAACGACGTTGTGATACCCTGGATATCCTTCAAATCTCCAGATTTGAGGCGATCGCCCAACGCCTGGATCATAAACGCTGCAGTTGACCCAGTCCCCAGTCCGACAATGGAACCTGACTGCACTCGTGCAGCGGCAGCCTCGCCAACTTGCTTTTTCATTAATGTCGTGGGGTCAAGTTCGGTGCTCATGGTGTGTTCCTTGGACAAAGATCGAATACAAGTCTACTATTTCGGCGTGATCTTCTATGAGCCAAACCGACGATTTTTCAGAGGTGGACTATCAACGCTACTCCATGCTAATGCCGGAGGAGCGGCACCGGATACTTCAGGATCAGGAGACTCCAGTTGCCGTGAGGGCATTGCTGTTTTATCAGCAGGGGCGATCGCGGGCTGATGAGCAGATGTTTGAGGAGGCGATCGCGAACTACACGAAAGCGCTGGAACTCAAGCCAGACTACTACCGGGCCTGGAGCGATCGCGGCGATGCCTTGAAGCGGTTGGGACGGTATGAGGAAGCGGTTGCCAGTTGCGATCGGGCATTGAACATTCGACCTAACGGGTATTCTGCCTGGAATCATCGCGGAATTGCCTTGCATCAGTTGGGGCGATACGAGGAGGCGGTTGCCAGCTACGACCGGGCAGTAGAAAATTTGCCTGACTTCCATACCGCCTGGTACAATCGCGGGCTTTCATTGGAGAAGTTAGATCGGGAACAAGATGCCCTGACGAGCTACGACAACGCTGTTCAGATTAAACCGGATCAGGTGCAAGTTTGGCGTAGTCGGGGGACACTTTTACATAAGCTGCAGCGCTACAGCGAGGCGATCGCCAGCTACGATCAGGTTTTGGAGCGGAAACCAGATGATTGCAAAGCGTGGCGAAAACGGGGCGATGCCCTGCGCCAGATGCATCGTTACGAAGACGCCTTGAGCAGCTATGACACTGCGATCGAGCTGAATCCCAATGACTATTCAATTTGGATAGACCGAGGGTCAACTTTATTCGATTTGCAGCGGTATTCAGAGGGGATCAAGAGCCTGGATCGAGCCTTAGAACTAGAGCCAGATGCCCCCATTTCCTGGAGTTTCCGAGCTGTGGGATTAGCCAAACTGCAGCGCCGTGAGCAGGCCCTGGCAAGCTGCGATCGCGCCATTGCAGCCAGTCCAGACGACGATTTCCCCTGGCGAATCCGGGCAGCGCTGTTTAGGGAGTTAAACCAACATGAGGACGAGATCACCAATTGCGATCGAGCCATCGAGTTGAATCTAGACGATGCCGCGCTTTGGGATCACCGGGCGACTGCCTTAACCCGATTGCATCGCCATGAGGACGCGATCGCCAGCTATGACAAAGCATTGGAATTCAACCCCGATGATCACAAACTCTGGTACAAGCGAGGATTAGCGCTGCGGCGTCTGGGACGGTTTGAGGGCGCGATCGCTAACTTTGACCAGTCCCTGGCGCTCCATCCTGACTTTTACCCTGCCACCCGCAGTCGGCTTTACACGCTGCTTACCAGTGGACAATTGTTCAGCCATCTGTTGGGCAACTGCTCAACTCTTGAGCGAGAGCAACTTCGGCATGATCTCAGCAATGTGTTCAACTCCTTCACCAAAACCAAGCTGCCAGCAATGGTCGCGATCGGTTTAGTAGCGTTGTTCAGTACCCACAGTCAGGGCATTGCCCTGGCGATCGCGGTGATTTTCATGGTGATTGCCCTCTGGGGCGACTTGATTACGGAAGCAGAAAAGTAGTTAAGCACACGAAATATGGTTCACCTGGCTCATATTCTCATTTATCCCATTAAATCCCTGGATGGGGTTGCGGTAAATCAGGCAACCGTGTTGGAAAGTGGAGCTTTACAGGGCGATCGCGAATTTGCGATCGTGGACTATCAAGGCAAGTTTGTAAACGGCAAACGAACAGCAGCCGTTCACAAAATTCGCTCCAGCTTTGATCTAATTGCCCGCACCGTTTCCTTGCAAGCTCAGGAAACCCTGCAAGCTGCGACCTTTCACCTCGACACCGAACGAATTCCCCTGGAAAGTTGGTTGAGTGACTACTTTGGCTTTCCAGTTAAGCTAATCCAAAACGCCGAGATGGGGTTTCCCGACGATACAGACTCTCCCGGTCCCACTATCATCAGCACGGCAACGCTTCAAGCGCTAGCAACCTGGTTTCCTGGTTTGAGCCTTGAGGATTTACGTCAACGACTCCGAACCAATCTTGAAATTGCCGAAACAGACGCCTTCTGGGAAGAGCAGCTCTATGGACTAGCAGGCGATATTGTTCCATTTCACGTTGGAGCCGTTCAGTTGCTGGGTATTAACCCTTGCCAGCGGTGCGTTGTTCCAACCCGTGATCCCGAAACTGGACAGTCTTATGCCAGCTTCCAAAAAATCTTCTTAGCAAAACGCAAGGAAACGTTACCCTCCTGGGCGGCGGCGTCGCGTTTCAATCACTTTTACCGAGTAGCCGTGAATACTCGTGTCCCGACATCTGAGGTCAGAAAAACCCTTCAAATGCAGGATGTAGTCAGCTTAACAGCGCCTCAAATCTAGGAGATCGGTATAATTCAATTAGGTTTGGACTGATGCAGCCTTTGGATGCACTGTCCTGTTCAGTTAGTCTTTGGTGTAGTGCAATGCAGATTTCGTTTGAACGCAGTGGTGGCTTTACTGGCATACCGATGAGGGCAACAGTCGATACCGCCTCTCTGCCTTCGGCAGAAGCAAATCATCTGCGATCGCTGATTGAGTCAGCCAATTTCTTTCGACTGCCATCAGCCGTTGCTCCCTCTGCTCAGCCCGATCGCTTTCAATATCAGCTCACGGTTGCCGAAAACAATCGAGAGCATACCGTCACGATGGGTGAGTCAACTGTACCGGGAACGTTAAGGCCTCTGTTAGATTGGCTCATGGAAACAGCCCGTGGCAGCCGCTGACCCTGGTGCTTTGTCAGTTTTGATTTTGTGAGCTTGGGAATGGTGAAGGGTTATTATTTTGTGGGCTGAAAGCTCCAAAATAATTCTTGACAGACCACTAGTCCTCAATCTCCTCACAGATTGTCATAACCGTTGGTTTGCAACGCTTGATAGTTGCAGTAATATCCTGTGCCCCTTCCTGCTCTAAATCCTCAATGTATCCAAATCGTGCAGTTTCAGCTTCAACTGCTTTGTTGAAGGGTCCAAAGTAGTAAGTGCAGCGAGGCTTGGCAGTCGTAATTTCGAGCCACCAATCTGTGCTAACTAACTGTGTGAACCCTGTAAGCGCTCCTTTTGCAAGGTCAAGTAATCCCATAGGTCAAAAAGTAATCAGATTATTATTACTAGATATTCTTACTGAAAAGCGATCGCAACACTCAGTTAATACCTTGAGTTTATGTTGCTAGTTAACATGCTAAGAAATCCCCGTCATCATTCCGGTAGTCAGGCATACAATTCTTGACAGGCGCGATCGTGCACCTGGTTAGCAACTGTATGGGATCAGGAGTCAATGGGGACTGGGTGCCGAATAATAACTCAAAACTTCTTGCCCCCAACGAACTAATTTTTCTGTCCCTTCCATCATCAGCAGATAACGTCCTTGCCGAAGATGGTGATGGTAAATGTTGGCCGTTGTTCCCTCTCCAAAAAGTCCAAACACAGCTCCTACAACCGCACCACAAAGTCCACTTAGCAATCCAAACATTGGGATCACCAGTGGTAGATCGTGAGGCAAGTTTTTAGATAGAACAGCCGCAAAACCGAGGATGACACCTATAGCACCAGCGGCGATCGCATAAATAACCACCTTACGAACAACAATTTGAAACGGATTCATCAATCCAACCCGTTCGGGACTGCTGTACCCATGTCCCACAATTGCCAAATTCTCTGGTGAAATACCATGATAATGAAGCAAACGATAGGCCTGAAAAACCGCTCCCTCACTAGGAAATACAACAATTGCCAGGTAAGTAGAGCGACGCCGCAACGGAGATCTTTGCAGGAGTCGTGGAATGGACACAGAGCTAGCTCACATGTGAAGAACGAAAGATTTTGTCTGATTCTAACCTCCCTCCCTCCCGGATTGGAGGAGTCCACAATTCATTTAATGAACTCTTCTTGTAGCCAGATCCCCGACTTCTTTGTTGAAACCAATGGCTTGACTAAGGAATGCGAATTTAATAAAACTACAATCTTCTGTAGGGGTGGTTTTTGCCGATCACCTCTGGTTGAAGCGTTTAATCATCTACTAAACCCGCCCCTACGCCAACGAACTTTCGCATGTTATTGAATCTACGTTCCTAAACCTGATCAAGAAGTCGGGGATCTGTGTGGATACCCCGCGCACTCTTTGCGTTTTACCTCACCCGTTAACCTGCTAATCCGATATCCTTAGAGATAGAACAGTTTCTAATTTTTTTACCAAGAGCACTTTTATGCCTCCTCGCTGGCCTCGTCAACCTGATCGCAGCGATCCCGCCTACCGTCGCCTGGACGATCGCATGACCTTTGCAACCCATGTGGCACTTTTCGCCGCCATCAATTCTGGATTGTGGTTTTTCCGTGTTTTAGCAGAAAAGAGCGCTGAACTAAGCACGCCAGGTGGAGTGCCTGGAACACCCTGGGTTACTGGAATCTGGGCATTGATTTTGATTGCTCATGCAGTGTTCGTCTTTGCGAGCGCGAACTATTCAGACGCGATCTCCTCTACATCTCAAGCAGGCACTGGCTTTGGTTCTACCACCAAGCAGAAGTCCCTCTCAAAATCCTCAAAATCATAAAGTATCTACGCGAGGATAACGATTATGGCAAGTACCAGCTCAAGTCAGACGATCGAAGCGCTGGCGGCTGAAATTGGCGAAAATATCTACATCGACGTTGCCAAGTGGCATCTATATCTGTCAGACGCTCACCTCCACACTGTTTTGGCAGAGCAGGTTTATCCTCTCCTGTCGGCCAATAAGCTGGGAGAGGATAGTGTGCAAACGATTCTGCAAAGCATCTCCGTCAAACTTGGTGGCGGCAAACGCGAAGTTCCACTTGCCGATCTTCTACCGATGCAATGCCAGGTCAACTTGATGGACTTACTAGAAGAGTTTCAGCGCAATCTCTAGAACAATTAAAAATTCAAAATGCAAAATTAAAAATTGGTAGCCAGCAAAGCTTTCCCATTTTTAATTTTTAACTTTTAATTACTCTCATCTAGTCCCACGTCATTTCAGCATAGAAGCGCCGAGAGGTGTGCAAATGCTTGATGGAGCGAACAACAAATTGCAGCGGTCGTCCAACTGACTTCCAGATGAAAGGCTGGTCTAACCAGCGCTCATATCCCTCCGCGATCGCGCCTGCTAACAGATCCCGCCAGAGCTGGGAAATTTTATCCGGTGCAAACTCATCGGTTCGCTGCCAACCGTTCTCAACCATCGCCTGATACCGGTTTGGCTGATCGCGCAATTGTTTCAAAGCGTTCACCACATTATCTGGAGTTGCGATCTCGATGTAGTCCAACTCAGATTGACGCAGCATCTGAAATGCGGGTTCTGCACCTAACAATGCAGGGCAACCTGCAAACCAGGCATTTACCAGCTTGCTAGCTGGTTTGAGGGAGAGGTATGCCTGGGGAGAATTCCGAATGGCCAGCACAACATCCGCTTCTGTGTAATCACCCCAATCATTGCAATCCACCTCATGATCAGCATAGGTTCGTAAATTGAACCCAAGGGAGTTGAGGCGTGCAATAAACTCTGAACTCTTAAATGGTTCCGGCAGATAGTACCACCGTCCTTTAAAAACTAAATTTTCAACTCGCGCTCCACGAGAGAGATTTCGTGGGCGAATGTCGGGTTGGGCCCAGTGTGGGATGAAATGATCCTGGTCATCCAGGATGTTGAGTGGATTTTGCACCACTCGTTGTTCGCAGACTTCTGGGCGGGGGCGATCTTGCTGGCAAACCACCAGGTAGCTTTTGAATGGTAAGTCAATGAATAACCGACTGTCTCTTAATTCTTCACGAGCAACAATGCAAATACCACCAGGAACGTAGCTGGGCACCAGCCGTACATCTAACCCACGACACTTTAGTTGCAGGTAGGTTTGCACAATCCAGGAACTGCTTGCACCACGCTGATGGTTGTAAAACTCTTCAAAGGCAGGCATTTCTGTTACATGTGCCAACCTGGTGCAAAGTTCGGGATCGTAGCGCACAAAATAGACTGGGTAGGGAAGGGGTTCCAGCGGTTGACGTGTTGGCAATAGTCCTTGCATCGATAGATCCCCGTTTAGTGAATGGGAATTAATTAAAAATTAAAAATTGCTACCAATAAGGGTTTCCTATTTTGAATTTTACATTTTGAATTGTTCATTATCCTGAGCCTACTGTTGGCTAGTCAACCGATGCGATCGCCCGTTCATTCCGCTTTCTGCCAAACAGGAGCTGACGCAATTCGGGCTGCTGACTGAATTTCCAAATCAAGCCATCCACGAGGTAGTGATAGATGACAATCATGGTGAAGGGAATAAACACCCACATGCACCAGTTCTGATACATCAACCCAAAAATTTCAATCACACCCACCCCCATTCCATATAGCAGTGCGATCGCAAACCACTTCAACACAACATGCTTAATTGCCGGGAATCGTCGATTTTGATAGTGCATCATCCAGCCTTGATACTGAACATTATGAAAGGCAGTTTCTAATGCTTCGGCAACTAAGAAAGGCGTCGCAGTGACAAAGAAAATAAAGTAATGAGTTGATAAAACCGCTAGCATGAGCAGAATTTTGGGCAAATTAATTGCCTCTCCACAAATTAGGCGGATGAATTGCCTGCTGATAAACAGAATCAGAAACACAATAAAGATGCTCCAAGCTATTTCAGCGATCGCAGGGGGCAAGTCAGGAAAGTAGCTTTGCAGATCCTTGTAAATAACAACCGGCCCACCTATATCGGTATAGTCATAAAAAAAGCAAGCAAACATTCCTGAATTGAACGTTCCAAAATCAAGCCAGTCGTCAATCTTGCTTCTATCCTGGTTGATGTTTTTATAGGCTTTTAGAAACCCATAGTGCTGACGAATAATGTGATAGGTGCCGAAAATAGAAGCAAAAACAATCAGTTCCGCTTCGCGCCCAAAGCCAATGATGATCAACCCAATTACTATGAGAACAAAAAGACCCCAGGTATGCAGATTTCGACGCTGCTTAAATTCAAGTGGGTCGAAATGAGTTCGAGAAAATGTTTGAAAGATGTGGGGATGATCAAAGAGAGCTGTAAAGAAAAAATAGGTAATCAGAATTGAATCGCCCTGCAAGATGAAATTGAAGTGATGGGCAATGCGATACACACCCCAAAATGCCAGCGTAAAAACACAACTGCCAATAAAAAAGAACAGATCGTAGCGTTGGCTGACAATCCAGTGAGTGCTGAAACGTGTTTTTGGGGCGATCGCTCGATCCAGGTTGCTAAAAACTGACATTGGCAGAGCTAGACAATTTTTCCCACTCAAACATAACCCAACTCCTGTCAAGATGTCGGGTCTTTTGCTGGAGTGCTGATCAATTGCTACTGGCTATAGCGTCCCCACTTCAGAAAGGACGTCACTAAATAAATGACGATCGCGCAACCGATGCTGGCTGGAACAATTGGCACACCTTCAATGCTCCATTTAAGGAAATCGTAGTTCAAGCCATGGTTGGCTTTGAGCATACGATATACCCCTTCACCAAACCAAACGCCGACAAACCCGATCAGAATTAGCCCTAAAAATTTCCCAGGAATCTGACGCGGGATCAGCATATTCCCAAGGATTCCACACGCGATCGCAATCATCAACTGTACAGCCAGGTGAGCTAGATTCATAAAGCCTCCTCATCCTTTGAGGAATAATCAAGTGATTGGTGGCTGCACCCCTATTCAAGGGGAAAGTTTATTTATACTCTAACGCGCAGATTTAAGAGCCATCCGGATAACAAAAATCCTTCAATTTTATGGAGTCAAACAACTGAAACTGGCTCATACTTTTTACCGTCCGAGTTCTTGGGATCTCAGATAGGCTGCACGAACAGCTTCAATCAGCGCAGACCGAAAGCCCGATCGCTCCAGGTGGACAATACCGGCAATCGTCGTGCCGCCTGGACTGGTGACGCGGTCTTTCAGCTCTCCAGGGTGCATCCCAGATTCCTGTAGGAGTTGGGCAGTGCCTTTAACCGTTTGCAGAGCCAACCTGGTCGCGATCGCCCGTGGCAATCCTGCCGCCACGCCTCCATCTGTCAGTGCTTCCGCAACTAATGCAATGTAGCCCGGACCGGATCCTGACAGTCCAGTGACCGCATCCATCATGGATTCTGTCACCTGAACCACTTCACCAACCGCCTCAAAAATGCGCTGTGCCTGGTCTAAATGGTGAGGTTGAGCCTGTTTGCCAGGCGCGATCGCAGTTATCCCTGCTCCCACAGTGGCTGGTGTATTGGGCATTGCTCGAACGATCGCTTTACCCGGAAATGCAGCTTCTAGTGTCTCCAGCGTTGTCCCTGCCAGGATAGAGAGAATGAGGGAGGGCGAAGCTTCTGCTCGATCGGGCAAGCTTGATGCTAATCCAGCGACCACGGTCTCAAATACTTGAGGTTTAACGGCTAGCAGTAAAACCTCAGCCGCCACTGCAGTGCGATTGTCCTCTGTAACCAGCACACCGTAGCGGTCTGCCAGAAACTGCCGCCGTTCTGCCAGCGGTTCACTGACCAAAATAGTTTTAGATGAGTACACCTTCTGAGCAATAAGGCGGGATATGAGAGCTTCTCCCATCACCCCGCCGCCAAGCATGCCAAGTTTAATCGACAATTCAACACTCCCAAAGCAGCATCATGAACTGGATAACCCAGCACAGATGAAAAAGGGTAAAAGGCAACACGTAATGGCTAGCGATCACCGATTACCACTTACCATCTTTGAAATCAATTTAGTAGCTAGTAAATAAGTGTTAGTGATTAGACACACCCACTAACAACTAACAGCCAACAACTAAAAATTTAACGCTTACTGAGCCATCCGCATCGGTTCTGTTGCCCAAACGTTGGCTGGGTTGCTGGCACGCGGAATCCGAACTTGGGGTTGGGGGACTTCGTGAACCACATTGTTCTGTGTACTGACTTGAACACAGCTTGGTGTGAAGAGGAAGATGCTTTCTCCAATCCGCTCTTGATGTCCATCAATGGCGTAGGTGCCACCTGCAACAAAATCAACGGCTCTCTGGGCTTGATCGGGATCCATAATGGTCAAATTGAGCACAACCGATTTGCGCTCCCGCAGGGCCTGAATCACCTGTGGCATTTCTTCAAAGGAACGAGGTTCCATCACGACAACTTCCGAAATCCCATTGGCAGCACCTGGCATACCAATCACATTGCTCATATTACCCATCGTTGATCCTGTCATGGTTGGTGCTCCTACACTTGTTTCAGCAGCAATTGAGCGATCGCGTAACCGGCTACGACGACTCCGAGGTTCCTCCATCGATTGCATTGATTGCATGGTTTGAGGATGCTCTTGTTGATAAAGATTCTGGTATTCTCCGCCGTCCATTTCGTCGTACTCGTACTCATAGTCCATCGGTTCATTAAAACCAACGAAGTCCCGTAGTTTGTTGAAAATGTTACTCACTGTATACGCTCCATCACGATCAGTTACAAGTATCGAAAATCGCTGCCAGTGACCATAAATGCACACCCATTAAAGACAGTCTCAGTCCATTTATCCAAACGTCAAAGCTGCCATTTCCGGTTTCCGAGCCAATGAAAACCTGATTGCGAACCTCTCGCGAACTAGCAGTGAAAGAGTAGGGCAAACGTATGCCTTCAACCCTCACAAGCCACCGAACAATTGATTCGGTCTAGTGGAAACTAGCGTTTGCTGATTTCCCGCTCCGGAGAGCCATTCATGTCCAAGAAGCCACTGGCCTTGATGGTAGGCTAATCACTTGAGTTCCTACCCGTTTCGCTGAATTGAGTCATCAGTATACAGCTAGTTCCTCAAAGCGGATCTTTTATTAAGCTTTTTTCTTTTTTTTCAAGATGACTAGAACTCTGGCTACAATACAAGTTTTTTCATCAAGGCTATCTTCCGTTGTTTGCGGTTTTGATTAGTACTAAAGATCTCAATCAGTAAGATCTCAACTATCAGTTATCAGTACCAAAATTCTCAACTATCCCTACTAAATGATTTAATGTTTTTCAAGGTTTGATCATGTGGTTCTGACGCTACTCTCAAGAACCTGATTGACCGACAAAACTCTCAAAACCCCGATTCTTGCGTAGGTTGGGTTAGTGATAGCGTAACCCAACAAGACCAAGGCTGGTGTTGGGTTTCACGATGTTCAACCCGACCCACAAAAAGATTTGTCAGTCAACCAGCTCAAGAATATTGTCAAAACTAAAACGACGCTACAAAGTGCGATCGCCAAACAAAATTCGCCCTAAGCGAACCATCGTAGCCCCGGCTTGAACTGCCAATTCGTAATCCTCAGACATTCCCATTGAAAGTTCGTGGATGTGAATGTGAGACCAATTTTGGTCGCGGATCTGAGTTGCCAGTGTATGGGTTTGCTGGAACGCATCTAGCAGTTGTGCTGCATTTAAGCCCAACGGAGGAATCATCATCAGCCCTTGAATCGCTAGATGATGATACTCATTGAGTGCTGCCAAATCTGCCAATAATTCCGGAGCCATCCAGCCGTATTTGGCGGGATCAGGACGTATTTTTACTTGGAGACAGATAATGGGTTTTTGAGTGAACGGCTCTGCTAAGCGATCGAGTCGCTGCGCCAGCTTCAGATTATCGACGGAGTGGATCCAGTGGAATAGCTGTAATGCTTTTTGAGCCTTATTGGCTTGCAGATGTCCAATTAAATGCCAGGTTATATCAGGTAAATCCTGAAGCTGTGCCTGTTTGCCTTCTGCCTCTTGAACTCGACTTTCACCAAAATCGCGAATTCCGGCCTCATAAGCCTCGCGCATTGCTTCTACAGGTACCTGTTTAGTAACGGCTATCAACCGCACAGAAGCAGGAATCGTTTGACGAGTCCGAGCAACTCGTTCTGAAACGCTGCCCGATAAAGGATAGACCATTACTGAAATGTTTGCTTATAAATTTTCAGAAGTTGGTCGTAGTCGTGTTGAGATCCTGTACGACGCAGCAAGCGGATACGATTTTCGACTGTAATCCGAGCATCCGATCGCGTGAGTGGTTCAAATTCCAACCCATCATCTCCAGTGACGACCAGAAAAAACAGCCGTTGAGCGTAGAGAGTTGTGAACAACTCCCGGTTTGCATCGACCAGACAAACTCTGAACAGCAAACCAAAATTTGGATGGTTGATATAGTTCTCGTCGCTCATTCAGACTCATTCTGGATAGACGCTTTCGATATTACCTGGTTTTGTTGACTTGTTACGGATAATGCACTGTTCCAGGCAAGGATTAAGCTTCTCCTCCCCATAGAATTCGGATGCCCCAGAGCAAGACCATACCTGCCAATGCTAGCCAGTCCATCACCCTAAATCGAAATTGGTGCCATTGAACTCGATGTTGATTGGGACTGGTAAAGCCGCGTACTTTCATGGCACTGGCAATTTGTTCAGCTCGCAGTAATAGGTTTTCTAGCAACCGTTCAGCGACCATGAGCCAGACTTGAATTGTACGCCGCATCCCTAACTTCTTCCAGTTAATTGCCCGTGTACTAACGGAGCGCACCAGATTTTGAATTTCCTCTAGAACTAGCGGGATGAAGCGGAGCGAAAGGGTGAGGGTGAGCGTAATTTCAGTGACTGGAATTTTGAAGCGACGGAGCGGCTCCATCCAGTTTTCGATCGCAGCGGTCACTTCTTCTGGAGCCGTCGTCAGTAAATACAGGTTGGTACTGTAAATCAGGGTGAATAGCAGAGTACTGACCCGAATTGCCAGATCCAGCGATCGCCGAGTAATGGTAAAAGGGCCCAACCTTAACAGCATGTAGCTGTAGTCTGTTGGCTGAGGCAGCGGCTTGGTGATGGAGGGTTGTTGTTTGACGGCGGGAGGTCGGTTTTGTCCCCAACCGAATGGGTTATACCAGGGATTTGCGGGTGGAGGGTCTGGTAAGGGGGTTGGTTGTCGGGTAAAGGCGAGTTCGTCTGCGGGTAATCGAGGTTGGTGGTTAGTGTTAAGTCCATCAGGCAGGATGGCCGTTAAGACAAACACCAGTGTGCAGAGGAAGATTAGCCAGCCCATCTGCTGCCGCCAGACCCGGAGCGGGATCATGGCCGTTAAGGTAATCAGAATGAGTAAGCCGACCAGCGCGATTCGCCAGGCTGGATTTGCCAACAAGGGAGCTGCCAGAAACGTCATTAACCACACCAGCTTGACCCGAGGATCCAAGCGGTGGAGCCAGGTGACGGGTTGTTCCAGGTACAGTCCTAAAGGGAGCGATCGCAGTAAATCCATTCGATTTTAGATTTTGGATTTTCGATTGAATTCGTATTTGTGACAAATTAAGAATGTGCAACAAGCCGATCTCGGCTAGACGTGATGACGTGTTCGCGATTGTTCAAATTTTAGGCCCGAGTTAATCCAAAATCCCAAATCGAAAATCCAAAATTCCTACACCCGTGTGGCTCGATTCGCACTCCGCTCAAGATCGCGCAGTTTTTTGCCGCGCCAGAACAGGCGAATAGGGGTGCCCGTAAAACCAAGGGATTGGCGAAACTGGCGTTCAACGTAGCGCCGGTAGCTGTCGTTAAATAGGTCGGGATCATTGACAAATAGGGCGATCGAGGGCGGTTGGCTGCTAACTTGGGTACCATAGTAAATCTTGCCTTGCCGACCGCCGCGTGTAGTCGGTGGGGTGTGCCAACCAACGGCGTCCTCCAGGACTTCGTTAATCACCGAGGTTGTGACGCGGCGACGATGTTGCTCGGCAGCAACGTTCACCGAGTCCAGAATCTTCTCAACCCGTTGTCCGGTTAGGGCACTGACAAAGATGATTTCTGCCCACTCGAAGAAGTGCAGTCGGCTGCGCAGCTCTTTCTCGTAGTCGTAAATGGTGTGGGAGTCTTTTTCGACCGCATCCCACTTGTTAACGACAATTACACAGGCGCGACCGTCTTCTGCAACTCGTCCGGCAAGCTTTTGATCTTGTTCTGTGACGCCATCCAGGGCGTCAATCACCAACAGCACGACATCCGCGCGGGCGATCGCCTTAAACGCTCGGTTAATCCCAAAAAATTCGGGCCCGTATTCCACATTCTTTTTCTTGCGGATGCCAGCGGTGTCAATCAACCGATAGGTCTGTCCCTGGCGCTCCACCACCATATCGATCGCGTCGCGGGTGGTGCCCGAAATCGGACTGACGATGGCGCGAGATTCACCCACAAAAGCATTCAACAGACTGGATTTGCCGACATTGGGGCGGCCCGCGATCGCCACCTTAATTTCGTCCGGTTCATCAAGCTGATCGGTAGGCGGCAGATGAGTAATCAACTGATCCAGCAGTTCGCCAGTACCGCTGCCATGAATCCCCGAAATGGGATACGGCTCACCCAAGCCCAACTCCCAAAACTCCGCGGCTTGAAGAATCCCTTGATTTAAGGATTCGCACTTGTTGACTGCCAGCAATACCGGCACAGGCTGCTGATGTAACCAGGTTGCAATTTCCTGGTCGCCGCCCATTAGTCCTGTTTGTCCGTCCACTACCAAGATTGCTGCGCTTGCCTCTGCCAGGGCTGCCAGTGCCTGTTCGCGAATTAGAGGCAAAAATTCAGTGTTGTCGTCAAACACCAAGCCGCCAGTATCGACCACCAGGAATTCGCGATCGCTCCAAAATGCCCGTTTGTAGGTGCGATCGCGGGTCACCCCTGGTTCATCATAGACAATCGCATCCTGTACCCCTGCCAATCGATTGACAACGGTAGACTTGCCCACATTCGGGCGACCAATCACAGCAACAACAGGTAACGGCATGAAATAACGAGGCGCATAAGTTAATCGATAGTCTCTATCAATTCTAGTACTTCCTATTGATGTAGCACTGCTGCAATCTGGGTTTTGGCTTTTGCAATCAACTTTGCACTGAGCACCTACAAGCCCGGCTTCGGACACAACGTGATTCTGCATTCTGAACCGCAAGACTGGAAAGCAGCCATTGCTGACGACAGATTAGAACGGCACCTCAACCTCAATTCACCAACAGAAGGAAAGAAATGAAACTACTTCAGATCGGCGATCGCGGGTCTAACTGATGTGGAGCAGCGCACCCCCCCCCTAGCAGGTCACGGAAAGTACCCTTCTCGTATTCAGCGTGAGTTGCCTTTATAAGTAATTCAACTGTCTACCCGGTCTATCCACTCCTACCAGCGATCACTCAAGTCCTGGATGGGCTACGTAGCAGATAGGAGTTGGTCTTCATCCTTTTCTATGTCTGCCATAGCTGTCCTGGGGAGCTTGATAGATCCAGCTTATGGGGCAATGGATGACTTTTTGAGGAGGTATCGCAGGAGCGAGCGCGATCGGCGTCGGCGCGAAGTGAGACGTGTTGTGTTGTTGTGGCTAGCGGAGTTTGCGGAGTAATGATCGTCAGGAAGTTGAAGGATAAACCTTGGGGCGCGAGGGCGATCGCTGCGATTCTTGATGGCTTCATGGAACTGCTGGTGAACTCAATAAGTTCATTGTTCATTGGACTAGAAAATAGCCTAGAAAAGAGAAGGTAATCAGCAGATATTAGCGTGTATTAGCGGGTGTTTACAAAGCGTTATAACTGCTAAAACTTAAGCCCTTGTGAAGTTTGAGTACTCACAAGGGCTTAAGTTCGTTCGCTAGAATGCATACCCCCAGGGGAATTCGAATCCCCGTCGCCTCCGTGAAAGGGAGGTGTCCTAGGCCTCTAGACGATGGGGGCACATAATTAGACCTTTATTAGCGTAGTGGACACGATCGCATCTGTCAACATTGCTTTCAGATTAAAAACGGCAACATGCGCTTTTCCTTCGTTATCCTAGCGCAGCTTGTGACATAGCTGACAACGTATTGTCTGGCTCAACTCTACTGGAACTTAGTGAGTACTAATACACGGGTTAAGCCATATCGCCAGAGTTCCGTAGACGAATCAAGCGACGACGCATTTGAGGAGAAGCGTGTAACTCAGAGACTTCCTGAGCAGTAACCTCAACCTGCACAGGTTCCATATATTCGTCTGTTCCATAAGCAAAGGCGTCTATCAAAGCTTCTAAAAGCTGATCGTGCCCCTCAAAAACCCCCTTCTCTTCGATCAACCTGAACTTGAGGTGAATCTCACATTCATAAACTTCGACCTCAAAAGTTGAAGCTTTTTTGCGTTCTATGGAATCGTACTGCATGCGTAAAAATAATCCTATTTCAATGCATGTGAGAGTGTAAGTTGCACCAGGAAAGCCGCCATACAATGACTCCGCTTAACTAATAACTAGCTGAGTGGAAACTAAAGACGTAACCTGATCGCATTGCGATTAGCCATCTAGAAGTTCACTTACCAAACTTGTTGAAGTAGGAACTTGCAGGATAATCTAAACTTAGCATTCCCGCTTCTAGATTTAGAATCGGCTAAATAGCTGAAATCTGCATTGAGAAGTACTCAACTTTAACGATATCTTCAGGATGAAATGGATACTAAACATTACTGACCATCAATGATACATCACTCGTATTTTTGACTAATTCTTGGCAACCCCCTATCAGACTTAAGTGATTATTTTTATAAAGCTTTTATGAGGAAAAGGCGAATTGCTTAAAGGATTTTTCACAGTACCCTAAGTAATGCCCAATTTGAGCTGTGAAATTCTAAGTACAATCCACTAATGCTCAACTGTGCTGAGTAGAGCTTACACAAAGAAACTTAGAAGTACTACTGAGAATCGATAATTAGTAGTTGATATTCAGTAGTGGATATTAGCAGGTTTTCAGTTGATAGTAATGCCACTTATCCATGACATCTTTCTACACCCAGTAAGCAGTCGCTGTATAAACTTATTGAACTTTGAATAGGTGCGTGCAATCTGATACTTCTAACTTAGAAGACCGGAAGTGTGAGACTCATGAATGTGCCACTCCTCCAGTCTTCAAATAGGTTGTTTTGTTGCTAACTCAGTAACATTGCGGTGCTAACGCATCACATTCGCATTCCTCCAAAAACAGCAAGTTCAAAGAACTTGAAGTAGCAATCTACGTGCTGAAAACCAATTTCTCGCAGCCATTCACACTGTGTTTCTACGGATGCTAGAATGTTGGCATCTTTATCTTCTCGATACACAAAACGTCTTGCTACTTCTTCTTTAGATAAAGCGTGATCGTGTGATTGATGCCATTGATAGAGCGAATCTATTAGAACATCATTGAATAGAGCTTCTATCCATGAAGATGTAGACGCAACGTGTTCGATGTTGAGGAAGTATCCACCTGATTCCAACAAGCCGTAAATTTCCCGGTAGAGCGATCGCTTCCGCTCATCCGGCAGATGATGAATGCAGTAGCCAGATACAATTGCGTCGAAAGGCTCCAGCTCTGCTTGCCAGTTTGGATAGTACAGGTCAGCCTGGATAAATCGAACGCGATCGCCAAAATCACTCAGGTTCTGTTTTGCCTGATTGAGCATCGGTTCTGAGAAATCGATCGCGCATACCTGTGATTGGGGATAGTGGGTCAAGATTGCCTGGGCGATCGTTCCATCACCACAGCCCAAATCAGCAACCTGCGTGATCGAACGTCCTGTCTGATCTAGAACCCGTAGAGCAATCTGAATTTGCTCCATTGCAAACGGAATGCCACCCCGAACACTTGTAAGAAAATTCTCTACCAGGACATGGCTTTGCCAAACGGTATCACTTCGCATGGGATCAGTTCTGATTACCCTAAACTGTCAAGGTTAAGCGGGATCATGACTCCACTCGTGGTTAGGCCAAGCAACATCGGTTCACCGGGTTGAATTAACTTGCCGGTCAAGGCGCACTGTTCGTCCTGTTGGGCGATCGCGGAAATTGTGGCACGGATGTCAGTACGGGAAACTGAAGGGGTGTATTCGCCGGACTTTTGCTGCACGTAGTTCCACAAAATATCTCGAATCAAAGCTTGATAGCCCTGATTGCCAGAAATTTCCTTGAGTTTCTCTTTCAGTTCCCGCTCCAGACGAATGCTGGTCACTTCCATGTCGGTTGTAGCGGTGCGGGTTAAGGTATGCATCACATTCCTCCTGAGATAGTTGATATAGATATGGACAGGCTCGTAATACAAGTGTAGTATGTTAGAAGGAATATTCAAGTGATTTCTGCAATCCTTTTATCCAATCCTTTTGTAAGTCTTGTTCTGCACAGCAGTTAATAGCGTTACGCGATCGCCAAAGTCGTTCCCAATCACCCAGGACTTACGCAGGTAATCGGTAATTGGATAGACCGCCAATTCCGACTACCGACTACCCGCCTAAACACCCTATCGTTGGGTCATTTGCGTCAATCCTGACCAATTAGCATTCGCCCTACTTTTTTGCCCATGTTAATTTCTCAACAAACACTTAACCAGCTCACTCTTGGAGCATACAGCACCCATTGACGATCGCCGAACGCATTAATTTGTGAGGGATCTGTCAACAGCTTTGTAGGCTACCTGCTTCTTAAGACGAAGAAGCAGGCTGTTTGTCGTGGAATACTGCAATTACCTTGGACAACCCGGAATGCAGCACCAGGGTATTGTAGTCACAGCCTGCCTGTGCTGAACTCGTTTCGTCCATCGTCCAAATATCGCTGTCGGGGACCACCCATCTAAACGTCGGAGTTGTGAGTGCTCTTTCGTCGTTAGTGCGGGAAAAACAGGGATACAGGAGAAAGACATGCTGAAGTTGACGTATACCGAGACTGGAATTTATTTGGAGTATTTAGCGCAATCACTGGAGGAGTTGATTACCCAGCGAATTATTTTGGCAATGCGAGTCAGTGAATCCTTGATGGTAGAACCCGGTCGAGCCTCGTTCTTGTTGCCGACCCATTCGCCTGAGTTGAACGTTTTGTGGGCGATCGCCGATCGTCAGCACGATGAAATCACTCTTTGCCCAACCGATGAAGCGTTCATAGAAGTGACCTTACGAGGCGTTTGGTTATCGCATCGCATGGGTAGTGAGGAAGGAATTTTTCTAGCAGAGTTAAGAGTTCACACGGAGCGGTTGATCTGGCGAATCTGGCAGGCATCGGTTTCACCGCAGTCCTCCCTAACGGACGCATATAGAGTTTAGGGGATAGGACTTACGACAAAACTCGGAGTTTTTAATCAAGAGTCAAATATCACGACCAACATAGTTGCCAAAACTCCGAGTTTTTGGGCAAAATGCGTAAGTCCTGGGGGAGTCAGGAAGGAGGACGCGGAGAGGGAAGACGCGGAGGGGGAGAGAGATGAAATGGCATGGAAATTCCCCGTGCTCTCGTGTCAGATTTTCTTCTGTTAGAAGAATTCGCGTAACCGTATCAACGAGCGTTGAATGTATTGCATTTCCTCATGGCTGAGTGAACTCAAACGCTCTTTCATATAAGCAATATGAGCTGGAAAAACCTCTTCAAACACTCGCTCACCGTCTACAGTTAGAACCACAATAAAACAACGACGATTGTCAGGGGGAACCTCGCGTCGCACCAAGCCTTTCTTCTCTAACCGATCCACAATTCCAGTCAATGTTCCTTTCGTGACCAACGTTTTCTCGGCAATTTGACCCATCATCATGCCAGGAGTGTTGCCTAAGGTGCAAATCACGTCAAATTGAGGAACGGTTAATCCCAGTTGCCGAATGTGCTCCTCATCATAAGTATAGAATGCTTGATAAGTTCGTACTAGTTCTCGCATAACCGCTAAAACGGGTTCCTTGGCGGCTGCCTGGGTGGCTGTGGGCGGTTCTACTCTGGATTTATCCTGGATTGGTTCAATCTCGGGCGGATGATCAGTTTTACGCTTCATTCGGCGGTCTTAAACAGGATGATGCAAACAGTCTTAATGCAAACATTCTAATGTGCACTGATCCCTT
This sequence comes from Leptolyngbyaceae cyanobacterium RU_5_1, assembly GCA_012034055.1. Lineage (GTDB taxonomy): Bacteria > Cyanobacteriota > Cyanobacteriia > Leptolyngbyales > Leptolyngbyaceae > JAAUSG01. The sequence continues at coordinate 45,390 of JAAUSG010000006.1, forward strand.
CAGGGCAAAATGGTCGGAAATTCAGAGTGGCATGAGCCGTGCAAAAATCCCTCCACACGCTGCCCAACCCGGTTCACCAAGTTAGAAGAATCCGCATCAAACCATTCAATTATTGGACAAGCTCGGAACCAGGTCCGCTGGCGCTTGGCGAATTGGCGAGTGTGGAGGACCGTCAATTCCTGAGCGGCTGCCAGGGAGAGTTTCCCAGTCAGGTGCTGTTTGAACTCGGCATATCCCAAGGTGTTAAGTAGAGGCAGGTCAGTGCCATATTTCTGGCAGAGATAGTCAACTTCATCCACAAAGCCTGATGCAACCATGTGCTGAGTGCGATGTTCAATTCGCTGCTGAAGGTGAGCGGGGGTTTGACAATCTAATCCGATTTGGAGAATGGGGTAGGTGGGTGGGTTTTCGCCTTGCTGCTTGGACATGGGATACCCAGTGGTGTAAAAGACCTCCAGCGATCGCACCGTGCGCACCTGATCATGGGGATGAATCTTGACCGCTGATTCGGAATCAACCTGCTGCAGTATGGCGTAGCACTGGCTCTGCCCCAGGGATTCAAGCTGCGATCGCAACTCAGGCTGGGGCGATACGCGTGGGATTTTCATCCCCCTGGTAATGGCGCGAATGTAGAGACCTGTTCCACCGACGAGGAGGGGGAGGGGGGAGGAGATTGAAGATTGAAGATTGAAGATTGAAGATTGTTCTGCTGTCTCCCCATCTCCCCACTTCCCCATCTCCCTATCCTTCCCTAGCCCCCAGTCCCTAGCCCCTAGCCCCTTCCCTGGGCCCTGATGCAGCTTCTCAATCAACTCCTGCGCTTGCTGCTGATACTCGGCAACGGTGAAGGTCTCTGTCGGGTCACAGAGGTCAATCAAATAATGAGGAACGTGTTGCTGGTCTGCGATCGCGGGTTTGGCAGTGCCAATGTTAAATTCTCGATACACTTGACGCGAATCGGCGCTGAGGATGGCAGAATTCAAGCGTTTTGCGAGCGCAATCGCCAGGTTTGACTTACCCGTCGCCGTCGCACCACAAATGACGATCAGCCCCGGTACGCATGTATTATTTGAATTTGTTAAACTAGAGATAGAAAAAGACATTGATAAAGGTTTTGGTTCACCCCTGATATAAACATCCCAGGAAACGTATCTAAAAGCGCTTATAAGGCTTTTGTGTTAGAATTTTTGACAGTTTTGGTGTTTTGAAGCTGGGATCAGCTACAGACTGCTTACTTGGTGGGAGCGCTAATTGCATGACAAATGACTACGGTGCCGAACAGATCCAGGTTCTGGAAGGTATTGAGCATGTTCGTAAACGTCCAGGCATGTATATCGGTAGCACTGGACCCAGAGGGCTTCACCATTTAGTGTACGAAGTTGTAGACAACTCTGTTGACGAAGCTCTGGCAGGCTACTGTAAAAACATTCAAGTCACCCTGAATTCAAACGGCTCTGTCACTGTTGTTGATGATGGGCGGGGGATTCCAACTGATATTGTTCCCCGCACGGGGAAGTCTGCGGTGGAAACCGTGCTGACAGTGTTGGGGGCAGGCGGTAAGTTTGGCGGGGGCGGCTACAAAGTCAGCGGTGGGTTGCATGGGGTTGGGGTATCGGTGGTGAATGCGCTCTCAGAGTGGCTGGAAGTTGTGGTCTGGCGTGAACAACACTCCCATACTCAGCGCTTTGAGCGGGGATCTTCGGCGACTGATCTGCAAGTAGAACCCAGTTCGGACGATCGCACGGGGACTTCAATTACCTTCCTACCGGACAGCACCATTTTTACAACCGGGATTGGGTTTGACTATGCTACCCTGTCTGGTCGCCTACGGGAGCTAGCGTTTCTTAATGGCGGCGTCAAAATTATCTTCACAGACAATCGGCTAGAACTGCTGGAAAGTAGTGAACCTCACGTTGAGACGTACTTCTATGAAGGGGGGATTCGAGAGTATGTGGCGTACATGAACCGGGAAAAACAGCCGATTCATGAGGAAATCGTCTACGTCCAGGGAGAGCGCAACAATGTGCAGGTAGAAGTGGCGCTGCAGTGGTGTTCTGATGCTTACACTGATAATTTATTAGGCTTTGCCAATAACATTCGCACGATTGACGGGGGGACTCACCTGGAAGGGCTGAAGACTGTTCTGACCCGGACGATGAATACGCTGGCTCGGAAGCGGAATAAGCTGAAAGAGGGTGACTCAAAGCTGGCTGGGGAGAACATTCGGGAAGGGTTGACAGGGGTGATTTCGGTCAAAGTCCCGGAGCCAGAGTTTGAAGGGCAAACAAAGACTAAGCTGGGCAATACTGAAGTGCGCGGGATTGTGGACTCTCTGGTCGGCGAGGTGCTGACGGAGTATCTGGAGTTTCGCCCTGGTGTGGCAGACGCGATTCTGGAAAAAGCGATCGAGGCGTTTAGAGCCGCAGAAGCGGCCCGGAAAGCGCGGGAACTGGTGCGGCGCAAGTCGGTACTGGAGTCGTCTACCTTGCCTGGAAAGCTGGCCGACTGTAGTACTCGCGACCCGGCAGAGTCGGAAATTTTCATTGTGGAGGGGGACTCTGCAGGCGGTAGTGCGAAGCAGGGGCGCGATCGCCGATTTCAAGCGATCCTGCCGCTCAGAGGCAAGATCCTGAATATTGAGAAAACGGATGATGCCAAGATTTACAAGAACACCGAAATTCAGGCACTGATTACTGCTCTTGGGTTAGGCATCAAAGGGGAAGAGTTCGACGCTGCTCAACTCCGCTACCATCGGGTCGTAATTATGACAGATGCGGACGTTGATGGGGCACACATCCGCACCCTACTGCTAACGTTCTTTTACCGCTACCAGCGGGACATGGTGGATCAGGGCTACGTTTACATTGCCTGTCCGCCGCTCTACAAAATTGAGCGGGGACGTAACCATTACTACTGCTATAGCGATCGCGAACGCAACCAAATCATTTCAAACTTTCCCGAAAACGCGAAGTACGAAATTCAGCGGTTTAAGGGTTTGGGTGAAATGATGCCCACTCAACTCTGGGAAACGACGATGAACCCAGAGAGCAGAACCTTCAAGCGGGTCGAAATTGAAGATGCAGCCGAAGCCGATCGCGTATTTACGGTGCTGATGGGCGATCGTGTTGCGCCCCGTCGTGAGTTCATCGAAACCTATGGTCCTAAGCTCAACCTGACGGATTTAGATATTTAGGAAACGAAGTATCAGGCAGTTGGCATTCTCCAATCTAAAATCTGCAATCTAAAATCACTCGCGCCGATGAAACGGTAGCAATGCTCATAACTCTCTTCATCGCCCCAATAGCTTATCTCGCAGATGCTTAATTCGATCGCGATACTCGCCTGCTTTTCAAATTCCAACTTCTTGGCAGCGTCTTTCATCTGAGCTTCAAGTTGGCCAATCAGCTCCGGAATGTTTTCCATTGGGATGTCGCTGGCGTGCTCGTAGACCAGATCAAGCTCTTCGGCTTTGAGGCGGCGAGAGACTTCCAGGAAGGCGAGAATTGAGTTGTTTTGCTTTTTGACGATCGGTTGGGGTGTGATGCCGTGCGTCTCGTTGTATTCCATCTGAATGGTGCGACGCCCTCCGGTTTCGCTAATCGCCTTGGCCATGCTGGCCGTGAGATTGTCGCCGTAGAGAATGGCTTGACCGTTGACATGGCGGGCAGCCCGGCCAATGGTTTGAATCAGCGATCGCTCCGCCCTCAAATAGCCTTCTTTATCGGCATCCAAAATGGCGACCAACGACACTTCTGGCAGATCCAGCCCTTCCCGCAGCAGGTTTACGCCAATCAGCACATCAAACTCACCCTCGCGCAGGTTTTGCAGAATTTCAATCCGCTCGATCGAGTTGATCTCAGAGTGCAGATAGCGCACTCGGACACCCCGCTCCTGGAAATATTCAGTCAAGTCTTCTGCCATCCGCTTAGTCAGAGTCGTCACCAACACCCGTTCCTGTCGCTGCGCCCGCTCCTGGATCTCGCCGTACAGATCATCTACTTGCCCCTGCGTGGGACGGACGAAGATTTCGGGATCGAGCACGCCAGTCGGACGAATGATTTGTTCGACAATGCGGTTTTCGGAAACCTCCAGTTCCCAATCTCCGGGTGTAGCTGAAACAAAGATCGCTTGCGTGGCCTTCTGCCAAAATTCTTCTGCTTTCAGAGGGCGATTATCGGCCGCGCTGGGCAAGCGGAAGCCGTGCTCAATGAGTACCCCCTTGCGGGACTGGTCGCCGTTGTACATGCCGCGCAGTTGGGGAATCGCGACATGGGACTCGTCAATCACCAGCAGCCAGTCTTTGGGGAAGTAATCAATCAAACATTCCGGGGGTTCTCCAGCTTCACGGCCCGCTAAATGACGGGAGTAATTTTCAACGCCATTGCAAAAACCGACTTCACGCAGCACCTCCAGGTCGTAGCGGGTGCGTTGCTCCAGCCGCTGTGCTTCCAGCAGCTTGCCCTGGCTTTCCAGTACTGCCAGTCGCTCTTTCAGTTCTTCCTCGATCGCCTCACAGGCTGCCTGCAACCGATCTTCCGGTGTGACAAAGTGGCGAGCTGGATAGATGTTGATGGCTTCCATGCTTTGCAGGGTGCTACCGGTAACCGGGTCGATATAGCGAATCGCATCGATTTCATCACCAAAGAACTCAACGCGAATAATCCGGTCTTCATAAGCCGGTCCAATTTCCAGCACATCGCCCTTGACCCGAAAGCGGCCCCGTCCCAAGTCCAGGTCATTACGGGTGTACTGCACCGAGACCAGATCGCGGATAATCCCACGCAGGTTGATCTCTTCCCCCACCCGTAGCGGAATCGAGGCTTTCAGATATTCAGACGGAATTCCCAAGCCGTAAATGCAGCTAATTGAGGCGACCACAATCACATCGCGGCGTTCAAACAGCGATCGCGTCGCCGAGTGGCGCAGCATGTCAATCTCTTCATTGATCGATGAGGTCTTGGCAATATAAGTATCGGTAACCGGAATGTAGGCCTCTGGCTGATAGTAGTCGTAATAGCTAATAAAGTACTCAACAGCGTTGTTGGGGAAAAACTCGCGCAACTCATTGCACAACTGAGCGGCCAGGGTTTTGTTATGCGCCAACACCAGCGTCGGTCTACCCAGCTTCTCAATCACCCGCGCCATTGTGTGGGTTTTGCCAGTCCCCGTCGCACCTCGGAGTGTCTGATAGCGCTGTCCTGTGCCAATTAGTTGGGTGAGTTGAGCGATCGCCCGTGGTTGGTCACCCGTTGGCTCAAACGGAGCTTGAATCTGAAACTGTGGCATAGGTTCAGAGAAAGTCCCAAAGTTGGTGTAGTTTGGCTCGAACGTGCGTCCAGTCATTGGGGTGAATTGCCCATATACGCTTAACTAGACGCTTCTCCAGTGTAGCGATTTCGGAGGCTTCCCATTTGTTGTCTTCGTGAGCCATGATAGCGGGTGGTACGGTATACAAAATTTGACATTTAGCATATTGAGTTGGTCGCTTTACTCAAGCTACACAATTGCACTGGGGAATCGCGATTGACTGAGAAGAGTCGGTAAAGGAATCGGAAGATAACCGTTTTTGTCAGAAAAGCGATGTTTTCATTCAAGTAGAAGAAAGATTTTGTGGTTCTAGCTGAATTAAGTTAGTAATCCATTGGCAGAATAAAACTGATGTCCAAAGAACTACTAGAGCAATCAACAACTAATCAACCCTTAGAAACTGAAACGTTAGGGCTGTGGCAGCAAATCCGAGAAGATTGGATTGCCCACGGGCGGGACTGGACCAAGCCCGGATTTCGAGCTGTGGCAGTCAACCGATTTGGGGCTTGGCGGATGACAATTCGAGCTAAGCTACTCCGCGCTCCGCTCACGCTGCTTTACACCATGATGTACCGCAAAGTACGAAACACCTACGGCATCGAACTTCCCTACACCGTCAAGTTGGGTCGTCGGGTGGTAATTGAGCACCAGAGCGCGATCGTCATTCATGGGTACTGTGAAATTGGCGACGACAGCATCATTCGTCAGGGTGTCACGTTGGGAAATCGCTACCTGGATAAGCCGTTTGATGCACCCAAGCTCGGTAAACGGGTCAACGTCGGTGCTGGTGCAAAAATCTTTGGCGATGTGAGGATTGGCGATGGAGCCAACATCGGCGCAAATGCTGTTGTCCTAATCGATGTCCCAGATGGTGCAACTGCCGTAGGCCTTCCAGGCAAAATCATCAAAACGGCTAAACCGCAAACGCCTGCAGAGGATCGTTTGAATGGGGTTAACGATTCCAATGAAGTTGTGCAGACCCATTAGTTTAACTCCTCCCTAACCCCTAGCCCCTACACCCCTATTTTCAAACCAGTCCTATATTTGCCAACCCCTATCCAGATTAAACAAACCTATGTCTGCTGACCTTCAGCTCGATCATTTAACTCGTCTACTGGTCGTGATGGTGAACTACCGGACACCTCATCTGGTAGTCGAAAGTTTGCGCTCCCTGAAAAATGAAATCCAATCGGTGCCGGGGACCAGGGTTGCCGTCGTCGATAATAACTCTGAAGACGGCTCTGTTGGGATCATCAGTGCCGCGATCGCGTCCGAAGGATGGGGGGATTGGGTCACATTCATGCCTTCCAGCATTAACGGTGGTTTTTCTTACGGCAACAACTATGCCATTCGTCCAGCCCTCCAGTCTCCTAACCCGCCAGACTACGTTCTCCTCCTCAACCCAGATACTCAGGTTCGCCCCAATGCCCTTAAAGCTTTGGTCGATTTCATGGATCAACGCCCAGACGTGGGCATTGCAGGCAGCAGCTTTGAAGAAGCTGACGGCAAGCCCTGGCCCTATGCCTTTCGGTTTCCCAGCATTCTAAGCGAGTTGGAATCAGCTGTCCGCCTTGGCATCCTGTCAAAGCTGCTCTCAAACTGGGTGGTCGCCCAGGTTATGACGGATAAAGATCAGGAAGTAGACTGGATGCCCGGAGCCAGCATGATGATCCGGCGTCAGGTCTTCGAGTCAATTGGACTGATGGATGAAGGTTATTTCCTCTACTTTGAAGAAACCGACTTCTGCCTACAGGCAAAACGAGCCGGTTGGAAATGCTGGCATGTGCCTGAAAGTCGAGTCATGCACATCCTTGGACAAAGTACTGGCGTGACGGCTAAGAATCACGCCCCCAAACGCCGCCCGCAGTATTGGTTTGACTCTAAACGCCGGTATTTCCTCAAAAATCACGGCTGGCTATACACAGCAATGATTGATGTGTGCTGGATTGTTGGCTTTAGCCTGTGGAGAGTGCGCCGTGTGATTCAGCGCAAACCCGATATGGATCCCCCCAACCTGCTGTGGGACTCAATTCGCAATAGCGTGTTCTTTAAGCGAGGCATTCCCTGTCAACAATTGACTACAACTTAGAGGTAGCATGGCTATTTCGCTGGCAGCGATCGTCCTGGCCGGGGGACAAAGTTCTCGCATGGGACGAGATAAGGCGCTGATCTCGATTCAAGGCGTTCCCCTGCTGCAACGGACGTGTGAGGTTGCACTGCAATGTACCGCCGCTGTTTATGTCGTTACATCCCGAACTGAACAGTATCGTGCCGTTGTGCCAGATGGTTGCTGCCTTGTTCAGGAACACCCGTTACCCGGTGAAATGTTGCCCCATGGACCGTTGGTTGGCTTCGCTCAAGGATTAGCGCATACCCACACGGAGTGGGTATTGCTGCTGGCGTGCGATTTGCCACTCCTGCGGGCAGATGTGCTCCGGAGTTGGATGTGGAAACTGGATCAAGCAGGATCCGAGATCGCCCTCCTGCCCAAAACCGAAAGCGGCTGGGAACCTCTCTGTGGCTTCTATCGAGCTAGTTGCCTGCCAAGCCTGTCCGATTTTATTGACCAGGGGGGGCGATCGCTGCAGCGTTGGCTTTCCCAGGTAAATGTCAACGCGATCGCGTTCAGTTCATCACCCGATGAACATAGCCGCGATCGCGACATGCTGTTCAACTGCAATACTCCCGAAGATTTACGTCTGCTGCTCTAGCGCACTCATCTGCTGCCACCAATGCTTGAGTGGAAAGTAGACGATCGGTGCCCACATGCTGCTCAACACAGCCGAACCTAACGCAATGAGTTGGTGGTAGGTCCAAATTTCGACCAGGGAGCGATCGCCCTGAAAACTATACTGAATCGCTGTCACGGTTTCGGCAATCACGGCCATTCCAAATGCAATTAGCGCAACTGAGATAAAATCCTCACGAAGATACCGTTCTTTCCGTAACCGAGCCGTTAAAATCCCAACCAGCATCAAACTTAAGGTGTGAGTGGGTTCGTGAGCCGTCATGCCATCTTGAATTAAGCCCAAGGTCAATCCTGCTAGTGCGCCGTGAAATGCAGTTCGTTTTACGCTCCAGGCAACGACCCAAATGAGCAACCAATTTGGACCAATACCTGCTAGTTCCATACCCAGCAAACGAGTCGGGGAAACTAGCAAACACAATAGCACCGAGGCTGCTGTAACCGCACTATTCACGGCTATACGAGCGATAGGGCGATCCTGCAACGTGGCAATCAGAGACTCGGTTTTCATGGTTGGGATTCTGACTCTCGATCAGCAGGGGGGCTTGATCTGGATAAAGAGGATTGAGCATGGGGATAAATGACGGCCCACTCCAGAAAGCTGACTGGAGCCGTCAGTTCAATCACTGCCTCTGGAGCCGGACTCTTGTTTAAATTCACGGATTCTACCCGACCTACAGGTAATCCGGCTGGGAATAGCTGGCTCAGAGATGAGGTAGTAATTACATCGCCCTGGCGGACATCAGGAACTTTATCAAAAAACTCCATGACGACTCGATTGGAAGACTTCCCCCGGATATATCCCATGTAGCGGCTACGGCTCACGGTTGCTCCGACTCGACTGGATGGATCACTCAGCAGTAGCACTCGACTAGTTCTGGGAGTCACACTAATCACTCGACCCACCACTCCACCTGGAGCCATCACGATCGCCCCGTCCTTGACACCGTCTTTCTGCCCCCGCCCCAAAATGAGCTGCTGCCACCAGTGATCGGCACTGCGTCCAACAACTGGAGTGGTAATGCCAGATCGCTTATTTTCAGAGACATAGCCCAGCAGCGATCGCAACTGCTGATTTTGGCTTTCCAACTCTGTCAACCGCTCTTGTAGCTCCTGAAACCTGGCATTCTCCAGAGCGGACTTTCGCTCTAAATTGGGTTGAAACGGACGGGCTAGCAGTTGGTAAGTCTCGTACAAAACCGCTCCTTGAGTTTGGCGAAGAAAAACCGCAGCTCCAAGCGACAGACCTGCCAACACGGTCTGTATTCGGTGACGATCCCACCAGCGGCGTAAGGTAAACATATTCAACAAAGCAAGGTTGGCTGAACTAGGTTCAACTGAGGATTATAAGGATAATCGTTATCCAAACAATATCGTCTCACGAACCTGGAGTAACTGAAAATTGGTAAATTTTCAGTAGATGATTAGAAATTACGAGAGCGTCCACTAAACACCCGCTCTAGTTGTTTAAAGTTCTCCAGAACTCGCCCAGTCCCCAGAACCACGCAACTAAGAGGATCGGCTGCAACATGAACGACAATTCCAGTTTCATGACTAATCAGGGTATCGAGTCCCTTTAGGAGTGCTCCTCCGCCCGCCAGCATAATGCCGCGATCAATGATGTCGGCGGCTAGTTCAGGCGGAGTGCGTTCCAATGTGCGCTTAACCGCATCAATGATAACCGCCAGCGGCTCTGCCATACTTTCGCGAACTTCAGCACTCTTAACTACGACCGTACGTGGCAGACCAGAAAGGAGATGCAGCCCTCGAACATCCATCTGAAGCTCATCGTCAATCGGGTATGCCGAGCCAACGGTGATCTTAATTTCTTCAGAGGTGCGTTCCCCAATCACGAGGTTATGAACTTTCTTCATGTACTGCGCGATCGATTCACTCAGCTCGTCGCCAGCGACCCGCACTGATTCGCTCAGCACCGTACCTTGCAAGCTCAACACCGCAACTTCTGTAGTGCCACCCCCAATATCGATGATCATGTTGCCGGTGGGTTCTGCAACGGGCAATCCAGCCCCGATCGCCGCTGCCACAGGTTCATCAATTAGATAAACATCTCTGGCTCCGGCTTGAGATGCCGCATCCATTACCGCCCGTCGCTCGACACCAGTCACCCCACTGGGAATGCCGATCACGATCCGCGGAGCAACCAGAGTTTTTCCTTCATTCACCCGCGCGATGAAGTGCTTCAGCATCAGCTCAGCCGTATCAAAGTCGGCAATCACCCCATCGCGAAGGGGCGTAACGCGACCACATTACCGGGTGTCCTGCCAAGCATTCGCTTAGCGTCTTCACCCACTGCCAGCGGAACCTTTTCATCCTGGTCGATCGCAACCACTGAGGGTTCCTGCAGCACAATGCCTTTGCCTGACACATACACCAGGGTGTTGGCGGTGCCAAGGTCAATACCCATGTCTCGTGAGAGAGAAAAGCGACTGAAAAGACCCACTAGCCTCTATGCCTCAAAGTAATGTGAATCTGGACGCAACGAACCGAAATCAAAAATGGATCTTATTACGTTTTTGATTTTGAGTCTAGTGAGAAAACCTGATTGCTCACTAGAGTAATGCAAACCAAAAAATCGAGAGAGATTTGCTGAGTAAATAAAAAGATTGAAGCGGATCGTGGCGATTGAATTGTAATTGATCACAGCCCACGATCGCCCATAAAATTACCAGCGAACCCCTTCTACTTTACCAAAGTGATAAGATCACTTGTATTGGTTCAAATTGCAATCAGCTTATTAAAATAAGTGAATTGCAAGACAAGTCATATCTTAACCCAAACAATTATGAGCCTAAATGCTGTAACGTTGGTCGGCCGCGTTGGTGGTGATCCAGACGTCAAATACTTTGAATCCGGCAGCGTTGTTTGCAACCTGACGCTGGCGGTGAATCGGCAAAGTCGTAATAATGACCAGCCCGATTGGTTCAATCTAGAACTATGGGGAAAGACGGCAGAAGTTGCCGCCAACTATGTCCGTAAGGGTAGCTTAATTGGTGTTACGGGTGCGCTTAAATTTGAAACCTGGAAAGACCGCAACACTGGAGCCGATCGCTCTAAACCCGTGATTCGCGTGGAACGCATGGAGTTGCTCGGTTCCAAGCGTGACAATGAGGCAGCCGGGGCAAGCAGTGGTTACGATGACGAGTTTTAATAGCTAATTTGTAATGTCACCGAGGCTTCGACTTGCTGTTCTCCACCCTCAACGGGGGTGGGTGGTGCAGCGGCGGCTCTTGATTCCAAAACATCTGCTCCTTTGAAGAGGGGGCGTGGCGGTGGAGCAAATGCACCATTTACTTGAATGCCGACAACTTCCTTGCGACTTAATCCAAGGGAACTGAGAACAGCGTCTGCCTGGGTTTGGGCATCCTGGGTCGCTTCACCCAGAGCAACTTTCTGGGCACTGGCGATCGCCCCCTCTGTGGCATTAAAGCTAATGCCATCAATCCGAGAGGCTCCGGCTTGGACGGCATCATCCAGCAACGCCCCTGCTTTTTGGGCTTCGACCCGAAAGCTGACAATATTGCTGGCGGTATAGCCGGTCAGGGTTTGCACGTTGTTATCATAGCGATAGGTGGGATTCAGGTTAATTCCAGTCGTCTGCAGTTTGTCAACGTTGCGTGATTTCAACAGGGAAACAACAGAGTTCGATCGCCGCGCCACTTCGGCTTGCACCTCCTTTGCCGTTTTGCCCTGGGCCTCAACTCCCAACCGGACATTAGCAAGGGTGGCGGGGATCATTTCGGTGCCCCGTCCAGTCACTGTTAAGGTGCGCAAGGCTTTTTCTTGAGCGAATACTGGGGTTGCCAGGGTTAAACTCAGCACTCCGACACCCACGGCTAAGACACGCCAGGGTTTCCAGGCGCTGAATTGGGATACGGTCGTCAATGAATTCATAGGATCGATTCTCCTCACTGCAGGATTTCTAATCCGTATTGTTTAGGATGTATTCAATCTGCCATTGAATCGGTGAAATAGCATGATCAGTTACAGTTTTAGAAACCAGCGATCGAGTAGGAAGCGATCACCTTAGACCTCAGCCTCAAACGTGATTGCTACTACAGGCGACAGAGATCATCAGTAGCGTGGGCAATACCCGCACTACAAATCAACAATAGTCAAGTACAGTTCCATACTCCTTTCAGTGCCGATTGATGATCAGAACTAGAGCGATCGCGATTGCCAGTCTGCTGCTCTTGTGGGGTGGGGTTGCGCCTCAAACCCTAGCCCAAACCAGCCCCGCGAATCGGGACATTCTCTTCCGAACAAAGCGTTATGTTGTACAGATCTATTGGCGTAGCGATCGTCCCTATATGACGGTCAGTCACAACGGTGGACGGGTGATTGCCAATGCTCCAGCTCAAGTTGCACCCAGACGAGGATCAGGCGATCTTTGGATCACCTACACCTATCAATCCGGCGACTATCTTGCCAATGTCAGAGTGGATGCGAGCGGTCGAGGAATGATCGAAGTCATGCTGGATGGCAAAGTCATTGCAGAGGAATACGCAACCAATCCTCCGGCAAAACAGCAATCTGGCCAGATTACTGGTCAGATTAATCAGAAACCATCCGACTCAATAGTGCTGGCATTTCAAACGGATGATTATGTTGTGAAAGTTTACCGTCAGCCCAACGGCTTGTATTTGAATCTTTACAATCGAAAGTCTGCTGCCACGGAATTGAATCGTGTTGCCGTCAAACAGATGAATACTAGCAAAGGCACAATATACCGCTACGAAGGCGATTCAACAGTGCGGATTAGCGAAGATGGGAGCGGGCAGCGATCGCTAATCATTCTTCGCGACAACCAGTTTCAGTATCGCGGCGTTGGTTACTAGCGTTTTGTAGCGGGCAGACTGAGCCTAACCATTAGACGCATCTACCCGCTTTGGGATAGACAAGACATCAAGCTGCAACCATAGGTAATTCGTTCAAATTAAACAACTGCGATAGCTGGGAATATCAATCCCAGCACTTTGAACAGGATGTAGTTGACGAAGGTGAGCGCGATCGCGCCCAATATGGCGCTGATGATCCCATTCCGCAGCCGGAATCCTTCAACCAACCAGGCTGACAAACCAAAGATGATCGTATTGATCACCAGCCAGAGAATCCCGATGGTCAAGATATTGAGGATTTTGGAGCCGCCTAACCAACCCAATAGCCAGTTCAAAATACCAAACACAAGTCCAGCAATAACTGCCTTGCCGATGCTATCAACCTCAACTCCCAGGAAGGGAATTTTGGAGATGATGATTAAGCTAATGGCGGTGATTAAAACACCGATAATAAATGGGATTAGAAAATCCATAGACTATTCCTCCGTAGATGTGGAACTACATTAGAAGAGGAGTCGCAAAAGGTCAAGTTTGCTACATAACTTGCTATTTTTAATCCACACTTGCTATTTTTAGACTGCAATTTCAGAAAATGCTCAAAAAGTAGGGTGTGCTCAAAAAATGACAGGATTAGGCTAGCAATCAGCGATCAGTTGTCAGTTGTCGATCATTCTGATAAGTAGCCACAATGAACTGCGTACAGCGCCACGAATGAAAAAAGGGAGTCAAGGGAATCAAGGGTTCTATTTTCAAGGTGGTTTGGATTATTTGTAGGATGGGTTAGCGATAGCGTAACCCATGCGTGCGTTGGGTTACGTGCCTCAACCAACCTACAGCCTACAAAAGTTTTCTATTTAATTATGTCCACTTACTTACCTGTCCAAAAATCAGGATCTTTCGATCGTTTGCTAAGTCCTGATTAGGTAGTGATGAGGTCTTTCAAACCCTCGAACCTGATTGAGCAAACATGGGATAGTTTGGAGAAGCAATGGGCAGAATCTGAGGTATCCCATGACCAGCCACACTCCATCTGAATCAGAATCCAATCGCCAGTCAGCAGCTAACATGCCAGAGTCGAGTGTGGGGCGTGTGCTGCAGCGGGGCGGAGAGGAACTGTTGTTGGAGAAGGTGAGCGATCGCTTTACCGTCCAAGCCTCTGACCAGGCGGCATTATCTCAACTTATCCAGCCGCTTCCAGCGGAGGTGGGCAGCAAACGAACGCCTGGACAACTGACGGAGATTGTGGTTGAGCCAGCGCAGCGAGATCAGGTCATGCAGCAAGTCCGTGCCTCTGACCAGGTAGACTATGCCAGCCATGTGTATCAGATCAAAGACGATCCCAGCTCACGGATATACATGACCGATCAGGTGACGATTCAGTTTGCGCCTCAGGTGAGTACAGAGGCGATCGCCCAAATAGCGGCTGAATTTGGGCTGCAACAGGTTAAACCTGTGGTCGGCATCGCCAACACATTCGTGTTTCAAACCACACCCAACGCCACCGAAAATCCTGTCAAGATTACGAACCGGCTCATCCAGCGCCCAGACGTGATCGTCGCGGAACCCAATATCGTCGTGCCCACCCAATCCCTCTATCGCCCCAAAGACCCCGTTTATCGTGAGCAATGGCACCTGAATCACAGCGGCGGTTCCAATCTGGCAGCCAACTCTCACATTTTTGCTGAAAAAGCCTGGGACATTACCCGAGGGGTGCGATCAGTTGTGGTCGCAATTATGGATGACTCCATTGACCTCAACCATCCTGACTTTCAAGGAGCAGGCAAAATCGTTGCCCCACGAGACTTCAAAGATAATGATTTCCTGCCGTTGCCGGGGGAACCCGATGACGACCAC
>JAAUSG010000336.1 GCA_012034055.1 Leptolyngbyaceae cyanobacterium RU_5_1
TTTGTAAACAAAGATTTAGCTAATCCCCTTGATAAGGGGGACTTCAGGCTTTTGGCTCGGTTCCCTCCTTGTTAAGGAGGGTTAGGGAGGATCAAGTCTTGAAGCCTGTTTCAGCCTCTTCAAATTCATTTACAAACAGCCTCTAAAAGAGTCCTTAAAACTAAAAGGTTCCGCTATCAGCAGAACCTTTTGACAGCTCTAGTTAGAGCATTTAGTTAATGATTATTAATTCATCGATCAATCCATCGAACGAGTTTTTCTATTCGGCTCACCCTCGAAGGGTTGAACCCCTGTATTTGGATAGGCATCATCGCTAGGCCCAAAAATTCGAGAGACAGCCCCAGAAACGTACTGAATGACGTTATCAATGATTCTTGGAATACTCATAGCTCTACCTCCAGAGCGGCTGTTTATTTTGATTTTAATTGAGTGTTAGCTTTAACTCTTTCCGTTAAGACCAACACTGATTTCAATACTCTATAGCCTTACACTTTCATTATGCCAAATTCTAAATTTTATCCTCAGCTTTGAATTAATTTTTCAAGCATTAGTTCGCAGTAGTTGATGGTTCTTTATTTGGTGTTACCTAATCTGGCAAGTATTATTGCTGCCAACAATCTGCAAAGGCAAAAATCAAGGCAGCTTTGTCATCAATTGCAGCTTAATCAACTGACACATAAGTAGAGTGACTCAATTAAATGCAAGATCTTTGAGAGGTAGGTTCCAGGTGTCAGGTGTCAGGTTCCAGGGAAATGCCCGGTTCTGAGACCTGACACCTGTTCAGTCAAGTCTTCGGTTTAATCATACCCACCTACTTACAAATAGGTTTCTGTTTAATGAACGTTGCGATCGCACATGGTTCTTCAAAGAAAACTGGAAAGCAGGTGAGCGATCGCCAACAGGTGATAACGAAAACTGATTAATTTTAATGAAAAACACTATAAACTCGACGCATCGCGAACCGATGGAGTTGCCGTATTATCTAGCGTTATTGGACTGTAGCTGGGAAAATAGTGTCAAGAGCTACTCATTTGATATTCTTAATCACCCTTAATTATGGTTTTTATCACTATAATCAGGATGAGGCTTGAGGAATTCAGTATGAGCATTTCAATGGATTCAACCCAGTTGACAGACACTCGTTCTGCACCATTCATAAATTCCCTGCCAATTTTAAGTTCCTTATCCGCTAACCCGTCTGACTCATGGGAGCTAGTGGAAGATCAGGAACTTATGCTCCTCAGTTCACAGGATTGCAGCCTGCTGACCGATCTCTACCAGCTCACGATGACGGCTTGCTACGTTGGCGAGGGGTTGGAGCAACGGCAAGCCAGTTTTGAACTATTTACTCGCCGTTTGCCGCCAGGGTTTGGCTATTTAGTGGCGATGGGATTGGCCCAGGCGTTGGATTATCTAGAGCAGTTTCGCTTCAGTTCAGTCCAAATTGAAGCGCTGCGATCGACCGGAATTTTTGCCAATGCTCCACAGCAATTTTGGATCCTGTTAGCAGAATCCCGTTTTACGGGCGATGTTTGGGCGGTGCCAGAAGGAACAGCCGTTTTTGCCAATGAACCGTTGCTGCGCATAGAAGCCCCCCTCTGGCAAGCACAACTGGTCGAAACCTACTTACTCAACACCCTTAACTACCAGACTCTGATTGCCACTCGGTCAGCTCGTTTACGGGATGTGGCGGGGCCTCGAGCAACGCTGCTTGAGTTTGGTACTCGGCGGGCGTTTAGTCCCCAAGCTTCCATCTGGGCAGCACGAGCCGCGTTGGCCGGGGGGCTGGATGCCACCTCAAATGTTCTAGCAGCATTCAAGCTGGGTCGAAAGCCAACCGGCACGATGGCCCACTCGCTAGTCATGGCACTAGCCGCCACGGAGGGGAGTGAAGCGGAGGCATTTACAGCGTTCCACCGCTATTTCCCCGGTGCTCCCTTGCTGATTGATACCTATGACCCGATCGCCGCCGCTCAACAACTCTCCAAGAAACTCCGCGCTGGAGAGATGCAGTTGGCAGGTGTCCGAATCGATTCTGGAGATTTGGTATCCTTGTCCAAACAAGTTCACGCGCTCCTTCCCAATGTACCCATCTTTGCCAGCGGTGATTTAGATGAATACAAAATTGCTGAGCTTCAAGCGGCTGGAGCCTGCATTGATGGCTATGGGTTGGGCACTCAGTTGGTTACCGGATCCCCCGTCAATGGGGTCTACAAACTGGTCGAAATTGACGGCATTCCAGTCATGAAAGAGGCAACCGGCAAAGCCTCTTACCCCGGTCGCAAGCAGATTTTTCGCCGCTACCAGCAGGGGATTGCCGTGGGCGATCGCCTGGGGTTGATGTCAGAGATGGGGAGTCAGGACAAAATTCAAAATTCAAAATTCAAAATTCAAAATTCAAAATTGTCCAACCCTCACACTTCAGAACAACCCCTACTGCAGCTTGTCATGAAGCACGGACAACGAATGCAGCCACCGGAGACGCTAGCGGCGATCGCCCAGCGCACCGCTCAATCCGTCGTCAGCCTCCCTCTCGAAACTCGTCAGCTCGATCAGCCAACTCCACCTCCTCTGGAACTTTCATCTGAATTGCTTGCTTTAGTTGAAAGAACGCAGCACAGAAGTCGTCATTAGTCATTGGTCGTTGGTCGTTGGTCGTTGGTCGTTGGTCGTTGAGCAGTATTTATTCCCCATCACCCACTACCCATTCCATTCCCTACTACCCATTCCCCAGCTTATGCTCCACATCGCCCTTTTTGGTACCAGTGCTGATCCACCCACTACTGCGCATCAAGCAATTATTGGGTGGTTATCGCAGCGGTTTGATTGGGTGGCAGTTTGGGCAGCCGATAATCCCTTCAAAGCGCATCAAACTCCCTTGAGCCACCGGATCGCCATGTTGCGGCTGCTGATTGATGACCTCAATCCACCCCAAGGCAATGTCCGTTTGTATTCCGAACTGAGCAAGCCACGAGCAATTCACACGCTAGAGATTGCTAAACAACGCTGGGCTGACGCTCAGTTTACGTTTGTGCTGGGGGCAGATCTCATCACTCAGCTACCGAGCTGGTATCAGATTGATGAACTACTTCAGCAGGTTAACCTTCTCGTTGTGCCGAGGCCAGGCTATCCTTTGAGTGAGATTGCTCTAGAGGCATTGAGGCAACGGGGAGCCAATGTGGCGATCGCAGACCTCATGGGTTCTGACACCTCCTCCACGGCCTACCGTGAGCATGGAGAGATGGACGGATTGACGCCTCCCATAGAGGATTACATTCATCGGGAGCACCTATACGCATGGCAGGACGCCCCCAGAGAAAAGCAGCTGATTCCCCAGACCGCCCCACGTTGGCCGACTTCAAAGTTGGAGTCGATAACGTGATCTTTTCAGTGGATACGGCCCAAAATCGATTGCTGGTACTGCTGGTGATGCGGCAGGAAGAACCCTTTTTGGGACATTGGAGTTTGCCAGGAACGCTCGTCAGGCGTGGTGAGTCCCTGGAAGATGCCGCCTATCGGATTTTGTCAGAAAAAATTCGCGTCAATAATCTCTATCTTGAGCAGCTTTATACTTTTGGCGGTCCCAGCCGTGACCCGCGTGAAGCATCTGATAGCTACGGGATCCGGTACTTGTCGGTTAGCTACTTTGCGCTCGTGCGGTTTGTTGAAGCCGAACTGATTGCCGATGGGGTAAGCGGCATTGCCTGGTATCCCCTGAATCAGGTTCCCAAACTTGCCTTTGACCACAATCAACTTCTGGAATATGGACATCGCCGCCTGCGCAACAAGCTGGAATACAGCCCAGTTGCCTTTGAAGTGTTGCCAGAACTATTTACCCTCAGCGATTTGTACCAGCTTTATACAACCGTTCTAGGAGAAAACTTTTCAGATTACTCCAACTTTCGCTCCCGCTTATTGAAATTGGGTTTTTTGGCAGATACCGGAGTGAAAGTCTCCCGTGGAGCCGGACGCCCCGCCAGTCTGTATCGCTTTGACGCTGAGGCGTTTTCTGGATTGAAAGATAAACCATTGGTATTTATTTAGTAATGAGTTTGAAGTGGAACATTTGTTTAGCTGACTGTTGACGACAGCTCTCTGCCTGAATTTCGAGGATGAGGGCATGGTGAACTAAGCGATCGACTGCGGCAACAGTCATGGTGGAGTCAGTGAAGATAACATCCCAAGCGCTGAAGGGATGA
>JAAUSG010000084.1 GCA_012034055.1 Leptolyngbyaceae cyanobacterium RU_5_1
CCAGATCCTTGTATCCCTTCTAAAGGGCAAGCTGCTAGACGGCGATCGCTCTATTCAGATGCACTACAGTCGATTGTGCGATCCCTTTGGAACAACGATTGAGTACGCCTTAACACCAGAGTCGAGAAAATGTGTCAGTCAGTCAGCTACCGGATGCTACATCGACCCAAGCCCCGCGTTGATCGGATTGATGGGCCAAATCCATCAGGAGTTGGGAATACACGCCCTCCTGCAGCGATGGCACAAGTGATTTGCCCTGGTCGATGCCCTGCACCCAGCGATCGACAATGCGAATAAAC
Source organism: Leptolyngbyaceae cyanobacterium RU_5_1 (assembly GCA_012034055.1). Lineage (GTDB taxonomy): Bacteria > Cyanobacteriota > Cyanobacteriia > Leptolyngbyales > Leptolyngbyaceae > JAAUSG01. The sequence continues at coordinate 300 of JAAUSG010000084.1, forward strand.
GGGGCAACCCGACCATCCTCCCAGGTACGTGGAAACACCAGTCGCTCGGGAATTTCCAGCTCCGTTAGCGGTTCTCCCTGCTGACTGCCCCAGAGTTGGAAGCCGTGGACGTAATCCTTGAGATTGCGGCTGCCCAGGACGAGAGTGCCGCGATCGCCATAGACCTCCAGCCAGTGTCCCCGCCCTTGATAGGTTGTGGCGCTGAGGTTCAGTTGGCAGGGGGTGCCATCCTCCAGTTCCAATGTAATCAGACTGGTGTCATCGGCATCGACGGGTTTAAGTTGACCACCGCTGGCTGGATCGGGACGTTCAGGAATTGACACGCAGAGTCGAGCACTGAGCCGCTTGACGGGACCAAATAGCCAGGCAATGTAATCGAAGACATGGGACGCGATCGCCCCCATCACGCCACCCCCTTGATCCTTGCGGGCATACCAGTTCCAGGGACGCGAGGCATCGGACCGACCGGGTACGAGACAGTCAACTTTAATCAACCGCAGCTTGCCAACATAACCTTCCTGCAGCAGTTCCGCCAGTCGCATCCAGACCGGTACATAGCGAAACTCAAAGTTCATCGTGGTCACCAATCCGTTGGCGATCGCTAAATCCTGCAGCTCCTGTGCCTCAGCCACATTCAAGGTAGTGGGTTTTTCTAACAGTAAATGTTTTCCGGCATTCAGCACCGTCTTTGCCATTGGGTAGTGCAGAAAGGGCGGCGTGGAGATGCTGACGCCTTGCACATCCGGTAAAGCCACGATCTCTTCAAGGGTCGAGCAAGCGTGGGGAATCTGGTGGGTTTGGGCGATTTGCCGCGCCTTGTCCAGATCCCGGTGATACACCGCAACAATCTGAGTCCGGTGATAGACCTGAAATGCCGGAATATGCACCTTTTGACCAAAGCCTGTGCCGACAATTGCAACCCCAATTGATGGCGATTGTGTTGAAGAAACCATGAACTGCTAGGGATTTTAGATTTTGGATTTTAGATTAAAAGACTGTGGATTCCAAGGACATTAATCTTAGCGCCAGAACCAGATATTTCCCTGACACCTGACACCTGTTCCCTAACTTATTTCAGAAACCGCAATGTGATGGGGTAGCGATAAACGTCCCCTTCGCTGGCTCTGATCGCGGCAAAGATCGCCAGAACGGTCTCAAACAGAATGACGAGGGCGGGCAGAATCAGAAACGTGAAGAAGAATTGCCCAAACCAGGCGAAGAAGAGATCTGGACTGGAAGATGAGTCTGAGGAAGTGGTGATTAAGCCAAGGAAGAAGAGTACAAACAGCCCTCCCCCTAATAAGGCTGCAACGGTTGCATAGATTGCCATTGAGAGCTGGAAGTTGATCGACTCTTTACCCTGTTCATCGACAAAGGGATGCAGGTCACGCTTGAGCAGCCAGATCAGCAGCGGTGCCAGCAGTCCAGCGTAGGGAATGGGAACCACGATCCAAGCCAGGGAGGAGAGGTGACACCACATTCCCCATTGGCGGGCATCACTGGGAAGAGACTGATTCATAACAGTTCGCTCAAAATGATTCCTTCAAACCGCAGATTGCTATCTGTTCCTGGCTCCAGGGTAACTTCAAGCGCGACTTGAAAACCGTCTGTTTGCATGGGCAGATAGCGTCCTTGTTGCCAGAGCGGGAGCAGGTTCTCGAAGTAGGGGGAGAGGAGATTTCCGGATTGACCGATGGGATAAATGTATCGAGAGTTTTCTGGATTGGACAGATCGATGAGTTGGCGGTAACTGGGCCCGTTGCTATCCATCAGGAAGGTTTTGGAGTTGTAGGTGCCGACGTTGATGGTGTAGCGATCGCCGCCGAATTCAACCTGACGTGCGATCGGCAGCACCGGATGCTTGAACACAGCCTGGTGAATGTCGCCCCAGCGGGGTACTGCTCCGGCATAGCCATCGACGACGCGCTGTAGTGCCAGTGCCGCTTTTGTTTGCGCTTCTGCCGCCGTCCCCACGGCTGGATCGCCGACAGTCAATGCTTTGAGCAGAAAGCGCGGCGCGGGTTCCTGGGCATTGCCCTCCAGCACCTCCTGCCCGATCGCGGCGGCTAAAAACTTGGTCAGCTCGGTGTACCAGGCTTCAAACACGGTTGCGGTTCTAGAATCCGGCTGCAGATTGCGTCCCAGTTCAAGAGTTGATTCAACCAGTTCAATGTCTCGGTGGGGAGAGGGTTGAGGGTACTGAGAATCGGTTGAAGCTGCTGCAGGATTGGCTTGAAGTTGCGGTAGAGCAGGGTAGTTTGGTCGAGCTGGATTGCCTGCATGTCATCCAGGGAAAGCGTGTCCTTGCTAAGAATTAGATCGCGGATCCGCTCCGCCCGGTAGGGTTCCGCCCACTCAGAGCCAAGCGAATAGGGGTAGTTGTCCGGCACAATGCGGTTGTTGGCGGTGACGATGTAGCCCGATGCTGGATTCAACACCTGGGGCAGTTGGTTGAAGGGAATAAAGCCCTGCCAGTCGTACAGTCCGGTTCCGGCGATCGGGGTCAGTCCGGTATGGCGTGGATTGCGAATTGGAAACTGACCCGGCAAGATGTAACCAATATTGCCATCCACATCGGCGTAGACAAAGTTCTGTCCAGGAGCCACATAGGACTTCAGCGCCTCGGTGAACTCCGTCCAGTTCTGGGCCCGATTGACGCCGAGGAAGGCCGCCAGGGTGTTGTCCGTTTCAGCCAGGCTGACCCAGCGCAGAGAAACGGGCTGCGGAATTCCCAAGGTATCTGAGATCACCGGCCCATAGACCGTCTCCCGCACGGGAATCAGCACATCACTGCCGCCCCGGACTTTGATCGTTTCAGCGCGAGTCTCATACGCCTGGAGCTGGTTATTGTAAATGTACTGCCCGGGACGGGTGGGCGACTCAATCATGACGTAGAGATCCTGGACATCGGCCTGCGAGTTGGTGACGCCCCAGGCAATGCGATCGTTTGCGCCCGATCGCCACCCCCGGCAGTCCTGGAAACGTTGCCCCGATCGCGTTGTAGCTGGGTGATTCTAGATGAGCCAGATACCAGAGCGAGGGAATTTGCAGATTCAGGTGCGGATCGTTGGCCAGGAATGGTTTGCCGGTTGTGGTGCGGCTACCCGATACGACCCAGTTGTTGGATGCCATCGTCGGAGCCAGCGATCGACTCAGCTCCAGCAGCGAATCTACCGACGCCAGATCCACCTCGATCGCGGGAGCCAAATCAGACAGATCCACATTCGGGAGCGAGTTGGCCGTTAAACCGCTGGTTGCTGCCAGACCGGGGATTTTAGCGACATCGTCCGGTTGCAGAATGGTTACGTCGCCTTGATAGGGCGGGAACAGCTCTTGAATCCGCTCCAAGCTGAGTCCTTGCTGGGTGATCAGCTGCGATCGCAGCAATTCCGATTGAAAGTTCGTAGACAACCCCAGACTCTGCAGCTTGATGCCGGCCAGTACATCTGCCGGTCGCCACGGATCGGGTTGATAGCCCAGCGTCAGGAACTCGGCTGGCAGTGGCAGATCCAGGTTCAGATAGGCGTTGATGCCGCTGGTGTAGTCATCCACTACCTGTTTCACATCAGATGACAGGTTGGCATAGGCCGATTCGGCAGCGGGATAAAGCCCCAGGGTGCGGTTCAGTTTATCCTGCTGCAGAGTGGTTTCGCCCAAAACTTCTGAGAGCCGACCCGCCGCAACCCGACGCTGAAAGTCCATCTGCCAGAGGCGATCGCTGGCGTGGACAAATCCCAGGGTGTAAAACAGGTCATCGTCGGTCTCGGCTTTGATGTGGACAATCCCGGAAGGCTCCCGCGATACTGTCACATCACCACTCAAGTCTGGGAGTTCCAGCGCGGCGCGAAACCCAATGTTCCCCAACACATCTCCCAAAAATCCCCGCACGCCCGTCAATCCTTGATCAACGGATTGCAACAGGTTTGTTAATCCTGCAATTCCTGAAGCATCCAGGTTGCGGAATCGGGTTTGCTGAAGATTCTGCAGTAGGTTTTCCAACCCAAGCTGACGATTTGATGACATGCTGCATTCCTTACTGATTGCCACTTGTACAGCGCTCCAACTATTTTTCCAACTATTTTAATGGGATGGCGTCGGAAGCTACCAATTTAAGGTGGGACAGCAGCGCCAGCAAAGAATTTAGGAGTTAGGAGTCAGAAGTTAGGAGAAATTCTGAATTCTGAATAGCGATTACAAAGACTTAACACCTTCAACTTCAAGACGCTCCTTAATGGAGCTTCCTCCTCCTGCTACCCTGTCTAGAAATAAAATAAACGTCCTGTCATATAGCATGATGAGATCAAATAGCAGCCGTAACTATTAAACCATTCAGCCGATTGTTCAGAAATTTCTTTAACATCGGTTATATACAGCAAGGCTTCGTGTTTTCCACTATCGTTAACTATTCCTTTTAGAATTTCAGAAAGGCGAAAATAGTTTTCAACTAAGTAAAACCTTAAAGGATTTAAATAAGTTGAAATGATTCTGTCAGCTTCCTGTTTCTCTTTAAATTTAGTTTCGCGGTAAGAGTTGAGTCCATAGGTAACAAGCACCACCAAAACTGAGGTAACTGCTGAAATTAATGCGGTCAAAACTTCTTTCACGTTGCTCTTACCTGTTACCGATTATTAGACTATCTTAAATGCTTACCGATCAATCTTCGAGTATTTTCATACCGGCAATGCAAGCTGTATAACAATATGTTTGAGAGCAACGCAGATAGCGTAACGATGCAACCTGTTTTCCGACTGATGCTAATCAGCGCGATCGCGCTATTCTCCCCACTGCCAGCTCATACCACCGAACCCAATCCGAATGCACCGACCCTGAAACCTGAAGCGGGTTGGGGGCTGTGGCGTCCCAAATCTGAAATCCCCACTGCAGGCTTCACGGCAGGCTTTTCTAATCTGGAGTTAGGCGGATTCCTGGATTTTGAACAGGCTTGCTCCCAAGCACTTGGTACTTCAAAAACGACACCGAGCGCCTGGAAAAATTGTTTGAGTTGTATACCAAAATGACTACCCAACAGGCTGTGCCGAAAAAGCTCACCAAACGTAAAACTAACGGCTCTAAGACATGAACAGGGGCGATCGAATTGCTCGCCATTTTTGCATTTAGCTGGATTAATTCCCAAAAACTAGAGCATAATACTACTGCTTGACAATAGTAACGCCGCACATTAGTATTATGATTATAGGCTTTAAGTCTGACGAGACAAAGCTTATCTTTGATGGCTTTAAATCTCGCCCCTATCCATCTGACATCCAAAAGATAGCTTTACGTAAACTGCTCCTAGTTGATGCAGCGACATCAGTTAATGACTTGCGTGTTCCACCAGGGAATCGATTAGAAAAATTAAGTGGCGATCGCCAAGATCAATACAGTATCCGTATCAATGATCAGTGGCGGATTTGCTTCGTATGGACTGATGAAAACAATACGGATCATGTTGAAATTGTAGACTACCACTAAGAAAACTCCTATGGACAGTGACCGTTTACCCAATATTCATCCTGGCGAAATTCTGCGGTTAGAATTTTTGGAACCCCTAGAAATAACCCCCTACCGTTTAAGCAAAGATATTGGCGTAGCTCAGACGCGAATCAGCGAAATCTTATCCGAAAAGCGCAGTATTACAGCAGACACAGCCCTGCGTCTGGCGAAATATTTTGGTAATAGTGCTCAGTTCTGGATGAACTTGCAGACCCAGTATGATTTACGCCAAGCTCAGGAAGAAAGTCGTGAAATTTAAGATCAGATTCCTGTCGCCCAATTGGCTCATTTGACCTAGCTAAAAATCATGACAGCCGCCGAAAGACTCTATCAACTGATTCAAACCTTCCCAGAAAGCCAAATCACCCAAGTCCTCCACTTCGCCGAATTTCTCCACCAAAAACAACTCTCCCTCGCTCAACCCAAAGCCATCCCCCTTGGCACCCTCACCGGACTCCGGGACATCGCCAAACGTGCTGACGCAATTCAGAAGATGCGAGGATTGCTCAAGACAGATCAACCCGTACCCACTGATCAAGAAGTGGTGGCTATGTTGGAAACGCAACGAATGGAGAAATATCTCTGAATAAAATGGGCAATCACTCCACCATCAATAGGTAACCTACACCCTAAACCTGAACGGTAAACTTATTTTGATTGAGAACGTGCCTGCCCGTGTCAATGAAGAAACTGGTGAGCAATTTTTCTCACCCTCAACCGTAGAGCGTTTGCAGCAGACAGTTCTAGACACCCAAGAACCCGATCATTTTATCCAGGTTCCTGTGTACGACTATTCAAAAGATGCAGCATGAATCCTCCACAGGGGAACTCAATCATAGACAAAGACCGTTTCCCCGTGCTCTCTTATCCTGCATTGTCGCTGCTCCCATTCCATAATGAATAACCCTATGGTTTCCTCTTCGCACTTTCAATGGCTCTCGTTCGCTACCTGTGGTGCAACGGGGCCTAACTACAAGTTGCAGGGGCGATCGCCCCTCCAGCCGGCCCCGACCGATCTGCAAAACCAACTCAGCACCCCGGACAAGACGATCGCGATCTCGGGAACCACTGCCATCTTTGGGTTGCTCGACGATCAGGATGAAGACTGCAAGGATTCGTGATCAAGTGGGGCGATCGCGGTTGGAACTGTTACCGTAAGCGCGATCGCCCCAATTAAGATGAGAGGGTGACCCTCAAAACGAGGTCAAAGCCTATGACGATAATTGCACCTAATTGCAGCCCGATTTCATAGAGGACGTTACATGTAACGTCTCTACGGTTGGCTGATTTATGCCATGAGGTACTAGGAACTGGGATCCGGGAACTGGGAACTGGGGATACGCTGGGTAACCCAGACGGATTGATGGTCTTCGTTTGTTTTGAGGGAGGCTAAACGCCAGGTTTTGCCTTCCATTTGGCGTTGCAGATAAACCTCAAAGGGGGTTTGGTGCTGAGTAACAGAGTGTTTGGGACGTTTGACCGTGAAGTCGCACGTCCCTTTGATGTGATAGGACTGCAAATTCTGAATCGTTAAAGGAGTTTGCTGAGTAATTTTGATGCGGCTGACTCTAATGTCCGTTGGGGGAGAGTCTAACCGGAGTTGTTGACTCAGTTCTTGTTGGGCTTGATTGAGCTGGAGCGCGATCGCCTGCTCGACCAGTTGGGTAGTCGGTTCAGGTGCAGACGGTCCACAGGCCGTTAACAGCAGTGCCAGTGCGATCGCCCAAATGACTCGTAACATTCCCTTCCCTCCTCAACTCCTTAACCATTATCAAGGATAGTGAAGAGTGGAGGGTGGAGAGATGAAGGGATGAAGGGTGAGCTAGAGGGTTTTACCCTTCATCCCTTACCTCCCACCTTGCCTCTCATTTTCTAGTACGATGCTCTCAATAACTTGACTTCCAAACGACCTGTGGTACAAAGCTCAACGACTCCTGAGACAACGACTTCTGCCCCATCCCCCGATGATCCAACAATTTGGTCGGGTTTGCTGCGGCAGTTACTCGATCGCCAATCTCTCTCTCCTGCTCAATCTGCCAGTTTAATGCAGGGTTGGCTCACAGAGACCGTTCCTCCCGTGCTCTCTGGTGCTATTCTGACTGCCATCCAGATGAAAGGCGTTTCTGCCGAAGAACTCGCAGGCATGGCCCAAGTCCTACAACAACAAGCGATTACCGGTAGAGACGTGATTAATCGCATCTCTACCCTGATTGACACCTGTGGTACGGGCGGCGACGGAGCCGGAACCTTCAACATTTCCACAGCCGTTGCCTTCGTAGCGGCAGCCGCAGGCGTTCCAGTCGCGAAGCACGGCAATCGATCGGCATCCAGTCGGGTGGGGTCGGCCGATGTGTTGGAGGCATTGGGAGTCAATTTGGGCGCATCTGTAGAGAAAATCCAGGCGGCGGTTCAGGCGGTTGGCGTTACATTTTTGTTTGCTCCCGGTTGGCATCCAGCGCTGAAGGTAGTGGCTCCGCTGCGACGATCGCTGGGAGTGCGCACGGTATTCAATCTGCTGGGACCACTGGTCAATCCAATGCGTCCTACCGGACAAGTGATTGGGGTTTGTGACTCAACGCTTCCAGAAACGATGGTTCGAGCACTGCAACAGTTGGGAACGCAACGGGCGATCGCGCTGTATGGTCGGGAACGGTTGGATGAGGCAGGGTTAGGAGATGCGACCGATCTGGCAATTTTGACCGATGGGCAAGTGCAGTTAGCGACGCTGAATCCTGAGGAATTGGGACTTGAAAAGGCGGATTTGGCGGCGATCGCAGGCGGCAACGTGCAGCAAAACGCCGAAATCCTCAAATCAGTCCTCCAGGGTGGTGGAACTCCAGCCCAACGCGACGTCGTCGCCCTCAACGCTGCCCTTGCTCTCCAAGTTGGCGAAGCTCTCCCTGATACGACTGACTCCTACAATACAGGTATCTCCCTCGCCAGAGACATCCTCAGCAGCGGCACAGCCTGGGAGAAGGTAGAACAATTGGTGCAGTTTTTGAAATAAGGCGAAAGGCCAGGAGATTGGTAGATTTTCGATTGTAGATTGGTTTTTGCTTTTCTCCACCTACCGTAAAGACGCGATTAATCGCGTCTCTACCTCATCCCCATATCTTCATCTCCTCACCGCATCACTCCCATCGTGTTTTTCCAGGACAGCTCCTTGCAAAGAACCCTTAGAGCGCGTTGATCGGCTCCAGTGAACAGGTCGCTGTCAATCAGTTCGGTCAAAACCTGCTGGGTGAGTTGAGCCGCAAAGGTTCCGCCACAACGCAGCAGATGGCTGTAGTAGCAAAATTGGGGACGTTGGCTCTGGTTTAGATGGAAGGAGTGGATGTCATCCCGCGTCATGGTGTAAACAGGTGTGTTTATTGGAACGACAACCCTGGGAATGCCGTGAATGCCATAGAATTGGCGCTCTTGCTGTTCCAGCGTGCCGATCAGGATCGTCCATAGCAACGTCCGGGTTTCAGTGATCAAGTCAGGTGTGAACACGGGATCAGGTTCGCTGGATAGCCGAGGTCCCATATTCAGAAACATTGGGTTGAAAAGCTGGGAGTTGTAGACCAATCCGATCGCCCAGTGGCGATCTTCGCTCTCTAGCTTAACGAAAGAGCCAAACCCGTAATCATCGGGTTGGGGTGGCTCCAAATAGTCCATCGCATCATCGAGCTGCACGATGTAGTCACAGTGAGAGTTGGATTTGACAACTTTGCCCAGGCGCATAGCAATTCTCTTCTAATGCAAAGCATTGATTTTTAGTCAGGATATCTAAAAATGGTAAAAAGGGAACATTTGTACAAGAATCAGCATACTTTACCCAGATTCTGGGCGATCGCGCATTCTACAAGCCATTGATACACTGAAGCTAAACCATTATTCCGTGGAGTTGTCGTTATGGTTTTGCAAGTACCCCCATCATCGGCATCTGAGGTCGTTTACCCTGAGAGTGATGGCAAGCCAATGTCAGACAACACCAAACAGTTCCGTTGGATCGTGGTCATCAAAGAGAATCTAGAATGGCTGTTTGCCAATGATCCCAATGTATTTGTGGCAGGAGATCTATTGTGGTATCCAGTCCAAGGCAACAATAAGATTCGTCAGGCACCGGATGCCATGATCGTGCTCGGTAGACCCAAAGGAGACCGGGGTTCTTATCAGCAATGGAAAGAAGACAATATCCCACCCCAGGTAGTATTTGAAGTGCTCTCTCCTGGGAATACGAAAGCCGAAATGAATCGGAAACTCCTGTTCTACGATCGCTACGGCGTTGAGGAATACTACCTGTATGACCCAGATACCAACGCTCTAAGCGGTTGGCTGCGCAACGAAGACTTTTTGGATGTGATTGAGGACATGGCCGGTTGGGTCAGTCCTACCCTACAAATTCGCTTCGATTGTTCTAAAGCCGAGCTGCAAATCGTTCGTCCTGATGGAAAGTCGTTTTTGAGCTACGTAGAAATTGCCCAACAGGCACAACAAGCAGAAGAACAAATGGAACAAGAACGCCAGCGCGCAGAACAGGAACGCCAGCGCGCAGAACAGGCAGAGCAGGCGAGACGAAACGCAGTTCCCAAATTGCTAGCGCTAGGACTGACTTCTGAACAGGTTGCAGAGTCCCTGGGATTAACTGTGGAAATCGTGCAGCAAATTGCTCAGAAATAAGCAGGTTACTCTGTTTTCTACTTCCTCAGGAGTTAGGCATTTTGACCAAAACCTCGGAGTTTTAAGCAAGTGTGCTAGTTATAATTTTTGACTCTTGGTTAAAAACTCCGAGGTTTGCGTAAGTCCTGTTGGGTATAAAATCCAGAAGTCAAATTCTACAAACTGTCATGCTGGCAAAACGAATTCTGCCCTGTTTAGACGTAAAAGCAGGCCGCGTCGTGAAGGGGGTCAACTTTGTTGATTTGCGGGATGCAGGTGACCCGGTGGAACTGGCTCAGATTTACAACCAGGCAGGGGCAGACGAGCTAGTGTTTCTAGATATCACGGCGACCCATGAGGATCGCGGCATCATTATTGATGTGGTTTACCGCACGGCCGAACAGGTCTTTATTCCGCTTACGGTCGGAGGGGGAATCCAAAGCTTAGAAACAATTAAACAATTGTTAAGGGCCGGAGCCGACAAAGTCAGCATTAATTCAGCGGCGGTGCGAGATCCTAGCCTGGTGAACCGTGCCAGTGAGCGGTTTGGTAACCAGTGTATTGTGGTGGCAATCGACGCCCGACGACGGCAGGATCCCAGCAATCCGGGTTGGGATGTGTATGTCCGGGGCGGGCGAGAGAATACGGGGTTGGACGCGATCGCGTGGGCCGCGGATGTGGAAAAACGAGGTGCAGGGGAACTTCTGGTCACCAGCATGGATGCCGATGGAACCCAAGCCGGGTACGACCTTGATCTGACCCGCGCGATCGCAGAGCAGGTCGAGATTCCAGTGATTGCCTCCGGTGGGGCAGGCAACTGCGAACACATTCATCAAGCGCTCACGGTCGGAAAAGCCGAAGCTGCACTTCTAGCATCCCTGTTGCATTATGGTCAACTGACTGTGGCTCAAATCAAGTCCTACTTGTCAGAACGGCAGGTATCTGTGCGATCGCTGCAGGGTGGAGAGTGATGAAGTGATGAAGCGATGAAGCGATGAAGCGATGAAGCGTATGTAGCTATCTTCATCCCTTTGCCCTGCATTCCCTTTACCCTTCATCCTTTTGCCTATACCATTTCCTGAGTAGCTGTTACAATACGCAATATATGTTGACTATTATTCTTGCCATTGTAGTTGTGCTGGTTGCCTGGTCTCTGCATCTGATGCAGGAGGCGACTGATCGTCGTGAGTTTTCCCTGATGCTGGCAGGAACTCTGGTTGCGTTTTCGGCAGCGGCACTGATGAGTGTCTATTTCTTGATGGGAAACTACGTTGGCTACATCACAAGAATGGCCCATCGTTCCGCGTATGAGTTGTCTTCTTCTGAGGTTCAAACCTGGCTACTTCAGTTCGACAGCCTGGAAGATTCCCAATCGAACTCTCCGTTACCTCCGCTTTCCGCATCGCTCCAAACGCCAGGGATTTTTACTCCACAGTTGTAAAGTTTCTATACGAGTAGAACACATAGACAGAAGGCTAAATACATTGGTCATAGCCTTTTTGCGAGGACTTTGTCCCATTTGACTGTTGGTTACAAAATGTTTCCTGCAGTTTTTTGGAAAGTTAGCGTTAGAAATCGGTGGGATGTAGCAAGACTAGAACTAAACCGTGTCCACGTCCAGACCTGGAGTTTTTCTGAAGGGAAAGCTACAGATTCCGAGCTGGATGGGGTTTATGGGTTTACTCGTCTCACAATTTGGTGTACCTTTCGGTTTTGCTAGAGGAACTTCTTTGCGTATGAATCACATCATTCCTAATCTGGACACGATTAGTCATCAGTTAATGAGTCTGGAGCGACCGAAAAAGGCAAAGATGCTGGTGGTTGATGATGAACCAGATAACCTCGACTTGCTTTACCGAACGTTTCGACGAGACTTTCAAGTATTGAAGGCTGAGAGTGGTGTTCGTGCATTAGAAGTGTTGGCCGCTGAGGGCGAGGTTGCCGTGATCATCTCTGATCAGCGGATGCCTGAGATGAAGGGAACAGAGTTTCTCAGCCGAACGGTTCCTCAGTTTCCCAACACGATGCGAATTATTTTGACAGGCTTCACAGATGTAGAGGATTTAGTTGAAGCCATTAACTCTGGACAGGTTTACAAATACATCACAAAACCCTGGAATCCAGATGAGCTGAAAGAAGTGGTTCAACGGGCTGCCGAAACCTATGAATTGCTCAAACAGCGCACCGAGGAATTGCAGCGATCGCAGTCCCAAACCGCTCTGCTATCTACGATTCTCTGCACGGCTCAGGAGGCAAACAGCTTAGACGCTTGCCTGGAACCACTTGCCAGTTTGTTTAATCAGACATTTCATGCCGATGGCTGTATCGTGCAGTTGGTTGAAGACGGTACACTGGCTGCCACGCAAGGTGTCTATAGTGCCAATGGTGGACTGGAAAACTGGCTGGACAACGACTCTCTCACTAAAGCGGCGATCGCGACTCAAAAGATGCAAGTTGCCGTTAACATTCCCGCCGACCATTCACTCGCATCCGACACACACTACGCTTCCTCTGGCACGCAGGCTCATCTAATTGTTCCCGCTATTTATCGAGGCGAAGTCCTGGCAGTTTTGTCGTTGCAATGGAAACAGCCCTGTACTCTGCGTGAGGATGAGTTAGTTCTCCTGCATGTTTCCGCCCAGCAGATTGCTCTGGTTTTCGCTTGTGCTCGTTGCCACTTATAACATTTCATGTGATTCATGCTCCTTAATCCGGAACTCAGCCTGCCATTAGGTAGTCAAGTTCTGTTAGGAGCCGAACCCGAAAATTCTCAGGGGAATCTACTGGTCTATCACCTGCCGTCAATCACCTCCCGTCAATTACTGATGCAGGACGCGATTGAGATCAGGTGTAAGCAAGTCTTATGTCCTTCCCTGGAGAGTTTTATGCCGATATCCGTTCGATCGCCTCTGATTAACCGTAACGCTCGCAGAGTTGCGATCGCGTTCCTCTGTGCCTTGAGTTGTGTTTTAGTGCTACAGCGATCGCCCGTTGCGGCTCAGAGTCAAAAATCGATTAGTCGGGCCGAAATTACCCAAATCTTAGATGGTCCTGATGTTTTTATTCAGAACAAACAGGCAAAGGTAAAAGATGCGGCGAACAAAGGACAGCGCGTCCGTACTGCAGATGCTAGAGCACAACTGTTGTTTAACACGGGAGCCGTTGGCCGATTGGCACCCAACTCGGTTCTCACGATTGGGAAATGTGCTCAGCTTCGCCAAGGCACTCTGCTCGTGAATGGGGCAATGAATGGCTGCACTTCCTCGGTAGTCGCAGGGGTGCGCGGCACCACTTATGTTTTAGAAGTAGATGAAATGGAACAGGCTCGGATTAAGGTTCTGGAAGGCGAAGTCGCGATCGCCAAATCCTCTGCACCGACCTCTGAGGATGACGCCTCCGACCTGCCCATTCCTGAGCCAAGGCAGCTCCAGGACGACGATACCAGCCCAGTGGTTCTCAAAGAAGGTGAGCAGGTTAGTCTCACTTCCGCCGGAATTCCGGGTGCCATTGAAAAGATGACCCAGGAAGAATTTTCAAGTTTGCTGAATGGCTATCTATTCAATGGCTTCAGCCTTCAGTTGCCGGGGATCAGCAAAATCCAGCAAAGCTTCCAAAGACTGTTTCCAGGCGTCCCCTTCCCAATTTCGCTGCCCAGAATTCCTATTCCAATTCCACGTCCATCGTTTCGGTTGCCGTTCTAAGTAGAGACGCGATTAATCGCGTCTCTACAATGATTAATCGCGTCTCTACAAGAATTGGGGTTCTATAAAGGGCTTTACAGATGAAAGATTGGCATCTCAGTCTTGCCCAGTTTGGCCCTGGATTGGCCGCTTTTTGGGCGATCGCGGGAGCAGTGATCACAACCTTAAACCCGTTGGAACTGCCGCGATCGCTGGAGCTACAGACCCAGGCTGTCTTCTTCAGGCTACGGGGACCCGTCGCTCCCCCGGAAAACATTGTGATTCTGGCGATGGATGAGGACTCGCTCAGCCAGGGGGTTAACTTTGGGCAGCTCAAGGATCTGGAGCCGCTCAAACCTGGCCCTGGAAACGGCGGGCTTATGCAACGGTGATTGACCGGCTGATGGCGGCTGGAGCACGGTCGGTAGCCGTGGATATCGTGTTCGACTCTCGCAGTGATAGCCCGCAAGACGACCGACGTTTGCAACAAACCCTGCAGCGCTATGCTGGTCGAGTCACCCTGGCGGCAAACCAGGCCACATCTGTTCAAGATGGAGAGAACGGTCTAGAGCAACTGGCTTATCCTGACCCCATGTTTCAAACCAAACCGAAGTCGATCGGCTTGATTAGCTATCTGCTAGAGCCCAATGAACAGTACCGCCGGTTTGGTTGGGTTGCCATTCAGGAGCAGATCGATCCAGACTTGCGCAAGTCGCACTCAGATCTGATCTCTTTTACGGAAGCCACTCTCAAGGCTGCTAATTTGCCGGTTGCCCCCCGAAAGGAGACTATATCTTCTTCTATGGACGAGAAAATACGTTTCGCCCGGTCCCGTTCTGGCGTGTTCTGGATTCTAACGAATGGAAACAACTGCAGCGAGAACAAGACTTTAAGGACAAAATCGTTTTGATTGGTCCCAAGGCGGCATTCTTTCCGGACTTCCACTTCACCCCCTTCGGACGACTGCCAGGGATTGAGATTCATGCCAACGCGATCGCAACCCTGTTGGAAAATCGGGCGATCGCGGAAGCCCTCCCCAACCCTAATCAGCAAGGGATAGTGGTTTTTCTGGGGGTGGCGGCGGCGGGATTGATGATCAGTAAATTTTCTCGCAGAGCAACCCTGCGATCGCTGCTGGCATTAGGACTGGCAACCGCATGGGTGGGGGCTGGCTACATCAGCTTTACCTATGGTGGATTGATCCTGCCTGTCGCCGTACCAGTGCTGGCGATCGTTCTGAGTGGACTGTCGTTTCTGGTGACTGGCGCTGTTGCCGATTTATTAGAAAAACTCCGACTCCGCCGTACCCTGGAACGCTATGTTGCAGCTCCCATCGTCCGAGAAATTTTAGACCAACCCGAAAACTACCAGACCCTGTTACAGGGTCGAAAACTCAAAGTCGCCGTTCTGTTCTGTGACATTCGTGGGTTTACCACCCTCGCGTACAAACTCCCCGCCGAGCAACTAGTTGCTCAACTAAACGTCTACCTGAATGCCATGGTGGAAGCAATCACGGAAGCGAGAGGCACGATTGACAAGTTCGTTGGCGATGCCGTGATGGCAGAATTCGGCTCTCCCATCTCCCAGGGCGAGAAGAATGACGCTCTGAACGCCATCCGAGCAGCTCTGGGGATGCGACAGTCCCTGGCTACCCTGCGGCAACAATGGCAGCAAGACGGAAAATGCCAGTTTTATAACGGGATTGGCATTAGCTATGGCGAAGTGATTGCCGGAAATATTGGCTCATTGCAACGGTTGGAGTATACGGTAATCGGCGATGCGGTCAACGTTGCCAGCCGAGTTGAGGGGTTGACCAAACACTTCATGACCGATCTCCTGATTACTGGAGCACTTTACGAGTTGATTCAGGATGAAATCGAGGTGGTCTTCCTGGGAGAGCATCCCCTGCGCGGGCGAGATAGTTTAACCCCTCTCTACAGCGTAGTTGGGTTCAAAGGCGATAATCCCAGTCTCTACCACCAGGTTCACCACGAGCTGAAACACTATCTCAACGCAACCGAATCCGATGAATCTGACTCCGAAGTGATGCCTTGAGGGCGGCAATGCGCTGTCGTCACTGGTCATTTACGCGATGTGCGACTTTTCTAAAATGCCTGCAAAGACTGCCCTTACCCTAACCTCTCCCAATGGGCTACTGTGTATACACAAGTCTCACGTCATCCGACCCTTGGGGGCAGCCCCCAAACCCCCGAATTCAGGGGATGGCTGCGTCCCCCGAACCCCCTCCAGAAGGGTTTAACGTCCAGATGTAAGCGTCCTTGATCCAACAGACTAAAGGATTTGTATCAGAGTCTTTACATTAGTCAGATTAACCCTTCGTCCCATTCTTACAACTCAAATAAGAGTGTCACCTATGACTGTTGATTCCATCACTCCCGATCGCGTGCGTGCTTTGTTTGACGACATTGCCCCGGTTTACGACCAACTGAATACCTGGTTGAGTTTAGGGCAGCATCGGATTTGGAAGCAGATGGCTGTGAAATGGAGTGCCGCCAAACCGGGGGATACGTGTCTAGATGTGTGCTGTGGCAGCGGGGATTTAGCCCAAAGGCTAGCCGAACGAGTTGGAGCAACCGGACAAGTATTTGGCGTGGATTTTTCAACTGAGCAATTGGAAGTCGCTCGTCAACGAGTCCGCGATCGCTACCTGGATCTGCCGATTGCCTGGCTCGAAGGCGATGCCCTCAACCTGCCGTTTTCAGACAATTACTTCGATGCCGCAACGATGGGCTATGGACTGCGCAATGTTGCTGATATTCCGCGCTGTTTGAAAGAACTACATCGTGTCCTCAAACCCGGAGCCAACGCCGCCATTCTAGACTTACACCGTCCCAGCAGTCCCGCCGTCAGAGCATTTCAACAGTGGTACTTGAGCGCGATCGTCGTTCCTGCCGCCACTCGCTTCGGCTTAACCGACGAATATGCCTACATTGGTCCCAGCCTGGAACGATTTCCAACGGGCGCGGAGCAAATCACGCTCGCCCTTCAGGTTGGGTTTTCCACCGCTACGCACTATCCCATTGCCGGGGGTACGATGGGAGTGTTAGTCGTAACGAAATTTTAGATTTTAGATTGCAGATTGGGCAATCAACAATCTGCAATCTAAAATCTAAAATCTAAAATCTCTATATCTTGCCTTGGATCTCTCCACTATCTGGCTCCTAGCCGGCCCTCCAATTGTCGGTGGCATCATTGGGTATTTCACGAATGATATTGCCATCCGAATGCTGTTTCGCCCCTACCGAGCCTATTACATCGGTGGGCGACGAGTTCCCTTTACCCCAGGCTTGATTCCTCGCAACCAGGAGCGCCTGGCAAAACGCATTTCGGACACCATCATGGGGTCCCTGCTGACCCCCGCAGAACTGCAAAAACTGGCACGACGCCTCCTGCAGACAGAGCGGGTGCAAGCCGCATTACTGTGGCTGCTCAAGCTGGCGCTTGATCAAGTCCAAGCAGATAAGGAGCAGAAGACGGCAAAAGTTCTAGCCAACATCCTGCGGGACTTATTGGGACAGTCCCTCCCACGCCTGCTCAAAGTGCTGGCTCGTCGGGAGGACTTTCTGGAAGTGCAGCTAAACCAGATTTTCGATCAGGTGCTGTTAGAGTTCCAACTCAGCGAAGACCAGTCCGATAAGCTGGTCGATTGGATTTTGCAAGTTGTTGTCCCACCGGATGCACTGCGACAAGCCCTGATTGACTTCCTCACCGATCGCAACATTCAAGTCATCGACGAAGGCTTCCGAGAAAAAACCAGCGGCACTTACTGGGTGATTGCCAATCTGTTTGGCAGCCGCAACGCCTTAACCCGCCTCCGCACCTTCTGTTTAGACGAACGGGAAATCTGTAATCAGCGGTTAGAGGAACTGATTGTCACCCTCAATGTTCCTCAGCGGCTGAAGGAGTGGCTACAAAACCTGTCGCTGCAGAATTTGCCTGTGTCAACCGTTCGCCAGCTCCGCAAAACCTTGCGCGACACCGTGCGTGTCTATGCTCAAGAGAAAGGCGCTGAGTTTCTAGAGGAGTTTGGCAAATCCATTGACTGGGAAAATCTGGCTAGCCTGATTCTCAGTCGCCTGCGCAGTTCTGCGGTTCTGAATGAGTCCCTGGAAACGGTGAGTTTAGAGCTGGCGCTGATTTTGGAGCGCTACCTGGAGCGAGATTTGGAGAAGATTGTTGCTCAAGCAATTCCTATCCTGAATATTGACCAGGTGATTATCGATCGCGTTAAAGCGACCTCCCCAGCAGATTTAGAAGCTGCCATCAACGGCATTGTGAAAAGCGAACTGCAGGCGATCGTCAATCTGGGCGGCATTTTGGGTCTGGTGATCGGTCTGATGCAGACGGCACTGTTGGTGTGGCGCTAGGCTTGATTTTGGGTGGGTGGGTTGAGCGGAGTGGATTGAGCGGGTTTGGCTGCGATCGCTAGGGCATTGCGATCGCGTTTCTCAGTCCTAAGCAGGGTATGCATGAATATTTGCACAATCAACTCAGCTTTGAACTCAAATTTCGCTGCCTCATACAGTCTTTACGCCTACATAGCGAAACGGTATAAAATCTTTTTCCCAGAGAGATTCTCCTCGCCTGAGCCGATGTCCAGCCATTCGTTGAGGCTGCGATGAGTCTTGACTACAGCGCTCCGATCGAGCGAGCAAAGCGTGTGATGGCCCCCATACGGCATGAGAATTTCGATGGTTCCGTCAAGGTAGGCGAGCCATGCCCCAGGGTCGTTGCACAGCCCAGGATGCTTCAGGTCTGTAAAAGTTTGCTCTAAGCACTGAAGGCTC
>JAAUSG010000337.1 GCA_012034055.1 Leptolyngbyaceae cyanobacterium RU_5_1
CCAATATTCTGGTACTCCCCGTGCCGCCATATTCAGAGCGCTTGTAGCGGTAATCTCGTTGCTCATTGGTTGAGCCAGGAGATACGACTTCAACAATTAAATCGGGTGGTGGCATATCGCGGGTGATGGTTCCGCGCCCATCTCCCAAATGATGGCTAATTCTTCTGATAGCACCATCAGATCGGGGAGTCGGGTTTGTGCCTTCACCCCGGTCACTTCAATCTCAGTATCCTTGTAGCACAAGCGATCTTCTGGGAGAACGTTTAATAACCGTGCCAACAGAAAGAGTGCAATCTTTGAGTTAACCCGATCTTCTGGTGGCATTGCAACAAGTTCTCCTCCCACCAATTCATAGCGCGTGTCTGTACCGTCGTCGTAGTGCAGGTACTCCTCAAACGTCATCCCTTTGTTGGTGGCTTGAGTCATGATGATGAAGGGAATGGAAGGCGAAGTTTACCACTTGCCTTTCACCTTACTACTTCCGCATGGTCTCTGCCCAGACGCGGGTTGGCAAGCCCCAGACGTAGACGAAGCCTTCAGCGGCTTTATGGTCAAATTTATCATCGGCTCCATAGGTTGCCAGGTCGGGGGTATAGAGGGAGTTGGCCGACTTGCGCCCAACCACAGCAGTGGTGCCCTTAAACAGCTTGACCCGCACGGTGCCAGTCACCTGCTCCTGGGTTTTCTGGACAAAGGCATCCAGAGCGTCTCGGAGTGGGCTGTACCAGAGACCGTTGTAGATCAGTTGGGTGTAGGTTTGCTCGATGCCGCGCTTGTATTGAGTGACATCAGCGGTCAGGGTCAGGCTTTCCAGATCGCGATGGGCGTCGATTAGAACCAAAAGGGCAGGGGTTTCGTAGATTTCGCGGGACTTGATGCCGACCAGTCGGTTTTCAATCATGTCGATGCGTCCGACGCCGTGATTGCCCGCGATCGCGTTCATCTTGCTGACCAGGTCAACGGGTGAGAGTGTTTCACCATTTAAGCTGAGTGGATTGCCTTGCTTAAAGCCAATTTCGAGGTATTCAGGTTCGTCAGGAGTGTCGGCGATCGCCTTTGTCATGGTGTAAATATCTTCTGGTGGCTCTGCCCAGGGATCTTCCAGAACACCCGCTTCCACCGCCCGTCCCAAAAGATTCTCATCAATGCTGTACGGAGAGGACTTCTTCACTGGCGCTGGAATGCCAAACCGTTCCCCATAGGCGATCGTCTCTTCTCGGCTCATCCCCCATTCCCGTGCTGGAGTCAGCACTTTCAGGTTGGGGTTGAGGGCGGCGATCGACACATCAAAGCGAACCTGGTCGTTGCCCTTGCCCGTGCAACCATGCGCCACGGCATCGGCTCCATAGGTCTCAGCGGCTTCCACCAGCAGCTTGGCAATCAACGGGCGGGCCAGGGCAGTCGAAAGGGGATACCGCTCTTCGTAGAGCGCGTTGGCTTGAATGGCCGGGAACGCATAGTTCTTCACAAATCGCTCCGTCGCATCTGCGACCAACGACTCGACGGCTCCAGACTTGAGTGCCTTTTCCCGAACTGGCTCCATATCGGCTCCCTGTCCCAAGTCAGCAGCCAGCGTGATCACCTCTTGCACTCCCCATTCATGCATGAGGTAAGGAATACAAACGGAGGTATCTACTCCGCCGGAGTATGCCAGTACAACTTTATTGGCGCGACCCATGTTTCGGCTCATCACAACAACTGAATCATTATGCAGCGAATGGGATCCAATTCTTGTCAGAGAAGGTACAAAATTCTAGTTTAGGATGGGCGGTTGATGGCTTCGGGAGAAGAGTTGAGTATGCCGACGGGAATTAACTTTGGGCGGGAGATCTGCGGCGAGTTGGAGCTGGCAGAGTCGCGAGAGTGGCTGGTCACGAATGGAATTGGTGGGTATGCATCGGGGACGGTGGCAGGGTTGTTGACCCGATGCTACCACGGTCTACTGGTCGCAGCCCTGAAGCCACCGCTGGGACGGACGCTGCTGCTGGCAAAGCTGGATGACACGGTGGTGTATGGCAACCGCTACTACCCGCTGCACACGAATCGTTGGGCCGATGGTGCCTTGGGTCCCCACGGATACCGGCAGATTGAGCGGTTTACCCTGGACGGGTCGATTCCCGTGTGGCGATACGCTTGTGCCGATGCACTGTTGGAGAAACGCATCTGGATGCAGCCGGGAACCAACACGACCTACGTTTACTACCAACTGCTGCGGGCCACTCAACCCCTGAGTTTGACGCTGAAGGCAATGGTCAACTACCGCGACTATCACAGCCGCAGCCAGGGGCAAGGGTGGCAAATGAGCGTTACTCCCGTCGATCGCGGCGTGCAGGTGTCAGCATTTCCAGAAGCAGCAGTGGTTACCGTGATCAGCGATCGCGCCGAGGTCACCCCCAACCACGACTGGTACTACGGGTTTGATCTGTCCGCCGAGCGAGAACGGGGATTGGGCGATCGCGACGATCATCTGCACGCGGCAACGCTGCAAGCCCCCTTGAATGTGGGTGAGTCCCTAACAGTTGTGGTTAGTACGGAGCAAAAACTAACTCTGGATGGAGAAGCCGCGCTCAAAATTCGTCGCACCTACGATTACAAGCTTTTGGGGCTTTGGAAATCCAGTCGGGCGATCGAATCAAAAGATTCTCCAGAATTCGCTAGTCAGCTCGTGCTGGCAGCCGATCAGTTCATCGTCAACCGTTCCTCACCCGAAGAACCCAACGGCAAAACGATCATCGCCGGGTATCCCTGGTTCAGCGATTGGGGGCGCGACACGATGATCAGTCTGCCCGGACTGACCCTGGCAACCGGTCGCCCCGAAATTGCTCGTTCCATCCTGCGTACCTACGCCCACTACACCGATCAGGGCATGATTCCGAATCGCTTTCCCGATGCGGGAGAAACGCCGGAATACAACACAGTCGATGCCACCCTCTGGTATCTTGAGGCGCTGCGAGCCTACTACACCGCAACTGAAGACGATGACCTGATTCGCGAACTGTTCCCAGTCTTAGCAGACATCATCGACTGGCACTGTCGTGGGACTCGCTACAACGTTCACCTCGATCCAGCCGATGGGTTGCTGTATGCCGGAGAGCCGGGAGTGCAACTGACCTGGATGGATGCCAAAGTGGACGATTGGGTTGTTACGCCACGAATTGGCAAGCCTGTGGAGGTCAATGCCCTCTGGTTCAACGCGCTGCGCACAATGGCCATGCTGTCCCGTCGGGTAGGTAAGCCGCATCAGGAGTATGAGGCGATCGCCGATCGCGCCCTGGCCCGGTTCAGCCGCTTCTGGAATCCCGTACTGGGCTACTGTTACGACGTACTCGACGGTCCAGACGGCGATGACGAGTCCCTGCGTCCAAACCAGATTTTTGCCGTGTCCCTGCCGGAAAGCCCACTCACCCTGGCTCAACAACGAGGCGTTGTAGACACTTGTGCTCAAGCGTTGCTGACCTCGCATGGGCTGCGCTCCCTGTCCCCTGATCATCCCCAATACCAGGGACGCTACATCGGCGCACCGCGGCAGCGGGATGGAGCCTATCACCAGGGAACGACGTGGGGTTGGCTGCTCGGTCCCTTTGTCATTGCCCATCTGCGCGTCTACAGTAATCCTGCCAGAGCACGCGAATTCCTGGAACCGATGATGAATCACCTCTCTGCGCATGGGGTGGGCAGCTTAAGCGAAATCTTCGATGGTGACGCCCCAATGACCCCACGCGGCTGTATTGCACAAGCCTGGACGATCGCAGAAGTGTTGCGGGCCTGGCAGGCAACGGAGTTGGTTGTCGGGTAGAGACGCGATTAATCGCGTCTCTACAAGGGAGAGAGTGGAAAATGGGGGAGACCCGAAGACCTTTCAATCGGCAATCGGCAATCTAAAATCTAAAATCTAAAATTTCTAAAAAAAGGGGGCAGAAAGGCTCTACCCCTGAGGTTCAGTCAATCTCTAAATAAGTGACGCGAATGGAACGGTAATTGTGCCCGACTTATACCGATTTTAGATTTTAGATTGACGATTTTAGATTGAGAAACGCCGGTATTGCAGCGCTTTCAGCTCAATCATTTGTAGCAGGCAAAAAAGCGAAACGGTATTAGACAACCTTGTCGTCAACCCACTCTCTACTCCTCCCTCCTCCTCTCTCTCTC
>JAAUSG010000338.1 GCA_012034055.1 Leptolyngbyaceae cyanobacterium RU_5_1
AGGGTTGAAAAACTTGACCTACAACTTTGTGCGCTTCGTGTTCTTGCAAACGCGCCCAGTTGAGGGATAGATCTGCCCAAAATCGGGGCTTAAGTCAGCTAGACAAGCGATGGGCTGCACCTTTCGCTAGCCAAAAGCCTGACAATTGCTCGTGAGACTGATATAAGACTCAAAATCGCTGGAAAATCAATTAATCGAGGTGCCCTATTCCTATTTGGGTTTAAGTTTTGATAACCCAACCATTCAGAATCAGGTGCAGGTGTTGGCTAGTGCCTGTGAGCAAGACAAAATGCAGCAGACAACCTTGAAGGAAATTCAGACATTGAAGACCGATGGCAAGTACAAAGAAGCGATCGCTAAAGCTAAAACCTTTTCCGATGCCCAGTCAAGATAGTGCGTGCTCCCAACGGACAGGAGATCACAAGCAGTCACAGTCAGATCAGCCAAAAATCCACCGTTACGATTCCTTCCTGCACAACCGGCACCTACCGTATCCTTGCAAACGCACGCGCTCCTCAAGGACAAGGACAATACAGCCTGAAAGTCCGCTTCATAAGTGTATCCGTACAGAGGGTGAAGGGTGAAAAGTAGGCAACTCTAAGGAAACTCTGATAGCCTAAAGCCTATGGAAAACCAAGTGCCCAAATATCTTGCCGAGATTTCTGAAGCTGAGTGGGAAAAAACGCCCGTGAGCGTGAAGCGAGTAGTGGGACAATTACTGGAGCGAATTGCGGCATTAGAGGAGCGACAAGCGCACCTGGAAGAGCAGATAAAGCGAAACTCAAAGAACTCATCGCAACCGCCATCGCAAGATAGTCAGCCAGGATTTAAGCCAAAGCCCAAAGAGCCAGGCAAACGGAGCCGGGGCGCTCAAGCAGGTCATGAAGGGCACCAGCAGAAGCTGTATGCAGCCGAAGAATGCGCTTTGATTGAAGAGCATTATCCGAGCCATTGTTGTGGGTGCGGGGAAGTTTTGAGTGGATGGGATAACGAGCCGCAGCGCTGTCAAATCGTGGAGATCCCGCCGCTGTCGCCAATTGTTGTCGAGCATCGGTTTCATGCCCTCGATTGTCCGAGGTGTGGGATGAGGACTCGTGCGTATGAGGCAGAAGTGGTCGATGGCAGTCGGTATGGCGACCGTTTATGTGCCCTGGTGGGGTTGTTGAGCGGCGAGTATCGGCAAAGTCATCGAATGGTGGTGCGGCTGTTGTCAGAGATTTTTGAGGTAGAGCTGTCAGTGGGCAGTGTCGGACGGTTGCGCCAAGCTGTCAGTGAGGCGGTAGCAGTGCCGGTTGCCCAAGCTCACGAGTATGTGCAGCAGCAAAGGCAAGTGAACATTGATGAAACCCGCTTTGCTCAAGGGAACGCCGACAAAGCCAATCCAAAGGGCACGCAAGGCTGGTTATGGGTGGTGGTCACCCCGTTGGTGTGTATGATTTTGGGCTATCACGGCTACATCGCATCCCTGGCTGAATTGCGCCAAGCCTGCGGCATTTCACGGGATGGCAGTAAAGCATCCCAACTTCTAAATGCAGCGCGGAGTTACAAGCTTGCCGCTCAGGGATTTAAGGCAGATATTCCTGCCCTGCAACAACTGGAGCCGCCATTTATCGTTTTCTATAACTTCAACCACTTTCTGGTCGTGGAGGGATTCTACCGCGATCGCGTCTACTTGAACGATCCGGCTACGGGACATCGTAGCGTGTCTCTCACTGAATTTAGTGAGTCGTTCGCAGGTGTCGTGCTCACATTTGCGCCTGAACCTGAATTTCAACCGGGAGGTGAAAAGCCCAATATCATGCGATCGCTGTGGGCGAGACTGCGCAGTTCTAAATGGTCACTGGTATTTTGCATCGTCATTGGCTTTTTGCTGGTTCTACCTGGATTAGCAACGCCTGCATTCTCCCAGATTTTTATCGATCAAATCCTGCTGGAAAACCGGCAAGACTGGCTGCGTCCGCTAATTATCGCCATGATTATTACCGCAGTACTGACTGGGTTGCTAACCCGGATGCAACTACAGGTACTGCGGCAACTCAAAGTCAAACTGGCGATCGCAATGTCCAGCCGATTTTTAAGGCATTTGCTCTATCTTCCTGTGAGCTTTTATGATCAGCGATTTGCTGGGGAAATTAGTAATCGAACGCAACTGAACGATCGCCTTGCTGATTTGAACACCATGATGTCACCTCGTTGCGGGGCATGAAACAGGTAGCTGACCTTCTCCACAAGTCAGCGATCGCCCACTTGCAGCGTAGGAGCCATTGATGCTGAGGGAATGTAGCGTACCTCTGCGACGGTGTGTAGTCCAAAGGCAATCAGCAAACCTACTCCTACTGTTCTCGTTGCGGAAACCCACTCATTGAATGTTGGTCTGACCATTCCAGAGCGAAGCATGACCATTTGGAAGGCAACATTGACGAGTTTCATCCGTTCCCCCAAAGATTCTTGTGCTGTTGTTGAGCAGACGTTTGTGCCTGCTGGAGAACAGTTCTAAGGTTTGATGGGAGGCCAAAGACCTGCTGGACATCCAGTTTCGCTAGTCCTTCAGCCAGTAAAACCTGCTGGATCAGCGTTCCATTCGGCAATCGCATCAGAGCAAACTCTTTTCCGGCTGGAGCAGGATGAGTTGCAATGACAGCAATTTGCCCTTGTGATGCCTGAATCAGCGATGCCAAAACACCTGTCGCCTCTTGTTGCCAACGAGAATTCAAAGCGGCTAATCCTGCCAATTGAACCTGTCGTGTTGAACCATCCAACCCTCGAACTGTCAGGACATTTCCATGAATTGATTCAACCGTATCGAGGGCTTGAGTGGCATGGTTGAGAACAGAAATCTGTCTTCGTTGCCCTCCTGCAACAACCAACACTGGAAGAATGAGTTTCAAGCTAACGGGAAGGAGAATTGCGATCGCATACAGAACTAAAAATTGTCGTTTCATCCGTCCCCTCTAGCGCAGCAGATTATTGATGATATTGAACTCTTGCAACAAATATCGACGGATTCGAGTACGCCAGCTTGAGGAACGCGATCGCCGAGATAAGCCTTTGAGTGGTGGTTCTACCATTTTGCGGAGATCGGCAACTCCCAACGAGGTCGCAACCAGTTGCAGTTCCACCCGTCTCAGTAGATCGGGCTTTTGCTTGCCAAGTGGACGATTTGCAAGAACTTCAAGGATGCTAAATGCTGATTCCAGGTGACTATTCAGCCAATCAACCAGCGCCGCGTCACTCTGCTCCTGCAACAATGTGTTTAGCAACGCACGGCGATCGCGTCTTTCCTCAGTCGCATCGCTTGCCAATGGATCTACACGATTGGCAAGAATCACGCTCTCAAATACGGCAACAGTCTTTACGGTGGTCGTGTTTCAAAAATGTTGTTTTCATCCGTAGGAGACGTTACATATAACGTCCCTACCGAAGGTCAACCACACGTCTGGAACATTACCCAATTGATGACACAATTCGCCGATTCAATGCTGATCAAGAAGTCGCCACTGAATACGGAGCTTATGGTGTCGCTGCCCTGGTCATGCCTTATCTGACTAACCTCACGATCATCGAACGCTCGGTTAAAGGAAAAGGCTTTGGCTTCGATTTTTGGCTTGGCTCCATTGACGATTCAGGCATCCTGTTTCAGCGCAAAGCCCGCTTAGAGGTCTCGGGGATTCGTAAAGGTTCAGAACCTCTGATTCAATCCAGAGTTAATATGAAGCTAAAGCAGATTAGCCCCTCAAACACTGTGGCTCCTGGCTACGTTGCTGTCGTTGAATTTGGTACTCCCAAAGCACGGATCGTTGAAACATGCAGAACGTAGAAACTCTTCACCGAGAAGCAATGGAACTGGTAGACCAGGTAGTTCTAGCTCGTCAACAGGGCGATGCTGAAGCCGGTGTAAAGTTTTCCAGAGCTGCTTTCACCAAAGAACGGGCGGCGGCTGATCTCGTTGCCAATCAATTTGACCTGGAACCGACTCGCTCTGTTCTACATCGCAGTGCCGCAGTGCTTGCGATCGAGTGTAACTCAGATCTTGCACCATTGCTGATAATCCTGGTCAGGCAATGGTTTGAGAACAATTTCAAAGCCATACTGTGCTGCAATATCTGCATTGCTGCGGATTTGGTTGAGCAAGTGGAACCAGACAACCG
>JAAUSG010000339.1 GCA_012034055.1 Leptolyngbyaceae cyanobacterium RU_5_1
TATAACTCTGTCATCCTCCAGGTGGGCTTTAGGAGATTTCCAGGAAAGAAACTACCAAAAAATCCTGGTAAAGACAACGGCCGTTCGTTCCTCCAGGGGTAAAATCTTTCTCAGAAATCGCCTTAGTAGTCGTATGGATTTTTGGGTTCGCTGACTGGCTTGATGGATTTTGCTGCAACGGTAAGCTGGCGTTTGCCTGCCAATGTTTCGGTAATCATTTGCCCCTCGATTTCTAACCAGGTATCTGGCTTATACGTATCGCGGCTTTGGGATAGTTTGACGGGCAGGCTGATTGGGTAGGCATCTGCTGCACAACAGGTGAGCACAAAGCGGGAGATGAGCAAGTACTGGTTGGGCAATTCGGATGGGTGAATAACAAAGCCCTGCACTTTCACCTTCTGCCCGGTATAGGCATCGGGTTCTGGGTAGATGGTTAAGGTTCTAACCCAATCAATAATGGATTTATCTTCTGACTTAGAAGAGGCTCGAAAGGCTTGCGGTTTTACCCGTGTCAGGGTTGGGGCGTCTCCGGTGACGCCGCGCTGAATGGCAGTTTGGCTAGCAAAGGCACGGGGTGAAATCAGCAGACCGAGAATCGCCGTGATCAGTAGCAGCGTGCTGCTCCATCCGTCCGGCAAGAGTGTGAGGTGTTGAGCGGGTTCGCGATCGCGATTTCTAACCCCTTGCAGGAGCGCGATCGCCCGCCAACCCGCCACAAACAGCAGGGCAAACCCAGCAATTACCGTTAACCCCATATAGTTGGGGTGAATCAACAGGTACAGCTTGCCGGTCAACCAGTACTTGAGGAACAGAACACCCCAGGCTGCGATCGCGAATACATCAAGCCAGGGGGAGATTGAGCGAGGAGAGCGAGAGGACATGGGGAAGTGGCGAGTGGCGAATGACGAATGGCGAAATGGGGGGATGGGGAGACGCGGAGAATTTTCAATCTGCAATCTAAAATCTAAAATCCAAAATCTCCTCGCCTAATTCACATACAAATTCACGAATAGCGCAAACAGAAATGTCAACTGGCCGGCGAGGGCAAATAGATAGAAGACGGCTCTGGGTTTGAAGATGGAGAGCATTAGGCCAATGCCTTTGAGGTCAATCATGGGTCCGTAGACGAGGAAGGCCAATAGGGAGCCGGTGGTGAAGGTGGAGGCGAAGGAGAGGGCAAAGAAGGCATCGACGGTTGAGCAGATGGAGACAACGGCTGCCAATAACATCATGGCCAGGATTGACGTAATTGGACCCTGGCCTAGCGTCAAAATGGCTTCGCGGGGAACGAAGGCTTGCACAAGAGCCGCGATCGCGCTTCCCAACACCAACACTCCTCCCAGTTCCCGTATCTCCTGGGTCATGGTGTCCAGCATTAAACCGAGTTTGTAGGCTACAGGTTTACCAGCCAACGTTGCCACAGTAGCGGCTGACTGAATCTCCAACGTGTTTATCGGCTTGTCAGACTGTCCCAGGAAGTAAGTACCCGACTGTAGAAGCGGTGAGGCGTTAGCGTTTCCCCTGACCCCTGACCCCTGACCCCTAACCCCTGTTTTAACTGGCATAGCACGAGCAACCGCTGGCTGCAGCATCGGGCGCAGGTCTGCTTGAGCGCTGAAGACGGTGCCAATTAAAGTGGCGATCGCTAACGAACACCCAACCCGCAGGAATACCAGTTCTGGCTGGTCTCGAAAGGCTGTCCAGGTTGCCCAAAAACAATCGGATTAATCGTCGGAGCTGCTAGCAGAAAGCCGATCGCCACAGATGACGGAACGCCCTGGATCAGCAATCGTCGCGCCACAGGGACATTGCCACACTCACAAACCGGAAAGAGAAACCCAATACAGCTTCCAACCAGCGCTCCCAGGAAGGGATTGCGCGGCATGAAGCGAACCAGTTTGCGTTCATCAACAAAGAACTGCAGCAACCCTGAAAACAGCACCCCCAGCAGCAGGAATGGCACGGCTTCCACCAGCAGACTGAGGAAAAGGGTAAAGGCGCTGTTCAATTGAGTCCAGTTCATAGTCCAAGCGATCGCAGAGGGAGCAAATTCTCAGGTCATTCTAGCGAAACTGCGATCGCTTAGATAAAACATCTGTTGGGATTGGCAAGCAGTTGATGCAGAGTGGATTTACCCAGCAATAAATTAGGCTCTTCCACTCACTGTAGGATCCAGCACCGCTAGTCCCAATTCTCGCCTAATGCCGCTGCGTTTGACGCCGTATCATCCATAATCAAGCAAAAAATCTCAAATCGGTATGACACAATTGGGAGGACGATACCGTTCGCAACGCGATGGCGAGGAGTGAGGACGGATGGGGCAGCAGTTATGTGTTTTATTACCAAGGAAAAACTTGCTCATGCCTGATGCCATTGCTGCTAGCTCTCGTTGCGTCCTTGCAGGTTCCATAACATTGTTCATCCTGAGCAGCCATGTGCTAGCCGCGATCGCTCAAACCAATCGGATTTACAATCCCATTCCGATGACGCCCGGTAAATCCGTTACGGACAAACTCACCAAAAGTGATATTCCAACTGGGCAGGGCGGGTTTGCACGAGATTATGTGGTGCAGCTCCAAGGCGGCAATCAACTTGCGATCGACCTTATTTCTGACAACTTCGATACGCTGGTGTACCTGATTGCTAACGACGGAACGACGATCGCAGAGAATGACGATGGTCCCGACGGTAGCACGAATTCGCTGCTGTTTACCCGAATTGCAAAGACTGGCACCTATTACATTCGGGTGCGATCGTTCGGCGAAGTGGCAGGAGGGAATTTTACGCTGAAGGTGACGTTGTTGAAACCACAGTAGAGACGTGATTGATCGCGTCTGTGGGAGATGGGGAGATGGGGAGGTGTTACTCCAGAACTTACGCAAACCTCAGAGTTTTTAACCAAGAATCAACCATCATGACCCGCATCGTTGCTTAAAACTCCGAGGTTTTGGTCAATGGTGCGCGAATTTATGAGCGCTTCCGTAATACATCTAACAGGGTGATGAAAAAGTCTGGTAGCGGGGCAGTGGCCGCGATCGCTGCGCCTGAAACGGGATGCTGTAACTGCAATCGCCATGCATGGAGCGCCTGACCCGGTAGATTGACGCCAATCGAACGCCCGGAGCCATAGACTGGATCGCCCACAATCGGATGGCCCATGTGCGTCATATGAACCCGTATCTGATGGGTACGCCCGGTTTCGAGGGCAGCGTTGATTAAGGTGTAGTTGCCCAATCGCTCTTTGATTTGCCAGTGAGTCATGGCACGCCGTCCGCCCTGGTCTTCGGGGACGATCGCCATCTTTTGGCGATCTACCGGATGCCGACCAATTGGTGCATCCACGGTGCCGCGCTCGGTTTTGGGAACTCCGTAGACCACGCCCAGGTATTCCCGTCGTGCGGTCTTTTCCTGAAACTGCTGCTGCAGGTGCAGGTGAGCCTGATCGGTTTTGGCGATCGCGATCGCGCCCGTCGTGTCTCTGTCCAATCGATGCACAATTCCCGGCCGCTGGATACCGCCAATGCCGGACAGAGTACTCTCACCTGCTGCTGTCCGGCAGTGCCACAGCAATGCATTCACCAACGTACCGTGTGCGTGTCCGGGCGAGGGATGCACGACCATTCCGGCTGGCTTATTGATGATCAGCAGATGCTCATCCTCATACAAAACATCCAGGGGAATGTCCTCTGGCTGAATATCGAGCGGCTCAGCATCGGGAATGGTGACTCGAATGCGATCGCCCCCCTGCACAATCGCCTTCTTAGACGCGCAGACGGTTCCATTTACCCACACCTGGTTTTGACGGATCAGTTTCTGGATGCGCGATCGCGACAGGTCATCCAACTGATCTGCCAAATAGGCATCGAGGCGCTCCCCCCCATCCTCATCTTCAACTCGCAACTCAACTTCTGCTGGTGGTGGCAATTCCATTACCTCATGGAGACCTGATGTTAGGCTATGCATAAACCAACACCTCTCGGTTAAGGTTCTGAAGACTCTGCATCGTTCGCGAAGCGTGCGCTCTGCGCTCTCCCCCCTAGCCCCCCTTAATAAGCTACGGTGTATACACAAGTCTCACTAAATCCGACCCTTGGGGGGCAGTCCCCCAAACCCCCTG
>JAAUSG010000340.1 GCA_012034055.1 Leptolyngbyaceae cyanobacterium RU_5_1
CAAGTGCATGGTACAAAGAAAGCATTATCTGAGTTGCAGGAGGCTTGAGCCGGATGAGGGGAAACTATCAAGTCCGGTTCTGCGGGGGGAGAGGGGCAGCGATGCTCTTCTCTCCTACCCAACAACATTCGCGGTTACGACAAGTCCAGATCTTTCGACGGCAACGGGTGACACTGGAACTGGTCGCTACCCTGCTAGCAGAAGATGAAATTACCTCACCCTTGCTCCCTGGATTCAGTTGCACGGTTGCTGCATTCTTCCGTTAGTCATCCATCCCACCAATGGTAAGAACCATGTCTGTCATTACAAAACCCATGACTTTTGAGGAGTACCTGAACTATGACGATGGCACCGATACCCGCTATGAACTCGTCAACGGTGAATTGATTGCCATGCCGACAGAGAGTGACCTCAACGATCGCATTGCCACCTTCCTCTTTGCTTATTTTCTGCAACTGGGTATTCCTTTCTACTGTTTAAGCATGAAAGCCCAGATTGCGGTCAGTGGCACACGGGCAACGGCACGACAACCCGATTTGATGGTGCTGTCAGAAGAGGCTGCAACAGCCTTGAATGGAGCAAACCAGCGGCTGATTACTCACGATATGCCACCGCCGTTGCTGGTGGTTGAAGTGGTGAGTCCCAATCAGGAGAGTCGGGATTACCGCCACAAGCGCACTGAGTATGCAGGACGGCATATCTCGGAATATTGGATCGTAGACCCGATCGCCCAAAAAATTACCGTTTTGGAATGGGTCGATGGCTTGTATGAAGAGCAAGTTTACCAGGGCGACCAGACCCTGCGATTGCCCCAGTTTTCTACTCTGAATCTAACTGCTGCAACGGTTCTGAATGCAGGACGCTGAGTGGGATTATTGAGCAGGAGCATTGTTCGGGCACCCTTTGGGTGCTTGCCCCACATAGGTTTTGCACTCGGTACAAGGCGCTAATTCTTCTAATCGGGGAGTGGGTTCGCTAAACACAATTCGCATCTTTTCGGGCGAATCATTGCGAATCACTCCTGCTGCTTGCTTCTAATGCAAAACGATTTAAGTTGCGTTTTTACTCAAAGAACTTGAGTGGTCTGCATTGGGCGATCGCAGAACAATGAAATTAACGAGGTGGGCATTGAGCTTCACCAACGCTAAAGGAGAACAAGATGAGTAGCAATCCCGTAAACAGTCAAAACATGAAACTCGAAGTTGTGGTATTGCCCGTTTCCGATGTCGATCGCTCCAAGGACTTTTATAAAACGTTGGGGTGGCGGCTGGATGCCGACTTTGTCACCAGTGAAGACTTCCGGGTGGTGCAGCCACCTCTCGAATCAATTGCTCTGCCGCATCCTTCGCTTTGAAGTCTCCCGCCTGGATGTGCTCTAGATGGACTAAGAGCTGCGATCGATACTCCTGATCCTCTGCTGACAGGTGGCTCATCGCCGTTGCCTCATCAATCTTGCCTGAAGCGTAGATGCCAAACTGCCCCTCCAGCATTTCAGCAACCGATTTCTCCAGTTCCTTGTGGCACTGAGTCACAACATTTCGCAGTGTATTGCGGAGGGCTTTATCCATTCGTCGCTAACCGTCTTTCTTGCTTTTGCTTCAGGAACTCAGCGAAATCCTTCACCTCTTCCAACAGGTCATCCGGTAATTCATCCAGCACGGCTAGGAGTTGCGATCGCACAGCAGGCACTGCCCGGTTTAGGAGTTGCAACTGTTGTGGATAGACCGTCTCAACCCCGATCGTCTCCATAAATGCCCCTGACTCTGCCGGTTCAACCGGAAAGAAGTTTTCCTGCTCATCGTATTTCACCCAGCCACCAAATAAATCCACCAGGTAAGCTTCGCCATCGTTAAACACTTCGACGATCGCTCCAACGGTTACCGGCTGAGCACTTCCACCTTAGCCTGGGGGAATGGATTCTGTTAGTTTGACCGAATCAAACATCTGAAACTTCAGGGGTCATTCTCCGCCTTCAGCGCGCCCATTCGCTGTACAACTAATTCATCTAGCGCCAGACAAACATGACCAACCGTATCAACGGCTTGCTTTGCCCATACATAGCTAATTTCTTGCATTGCTCCAGTAGGGTCAGTTTGGGGGCGATCGGTACGATGCACAACGTCATTGCGCCTGCGGGTCGTCTCATCAATCGTGCCCATTAAGTCTTCGCTCATCCATGAATTGCGTGCCAACATCCTGGAATCTAATTGAGTCTACTTGACTCAATTAGATTCAATCGAGATCGTTTTGAAAATGGGGCGTAGAATATGATCCATATCCCCTTGTCCAGTGACACAGTGGCGCAAAAAGGACGCATCCCCGTGGACGTTAGTGATTTACGGGACGAGATTGAATCTTGTAGGAACGATGCTGCATGGGCTGAACTGCCTCTAGCAGCCAAAGTTCGAGTGCTGATTAGAGAAAGGTTAGATCACATGAAAAAAGAGTCTACTGGCAAGGAAAGGTAAGGGGCGATCGCCATGTTGACCGACCCGGATAATCCTTTTGAGGAGTGGGCAAAGCAGGTTAGAGCCAAAAATCTTGATGAAGCTAGAGCAACATGTGAGGTAATCGCGGCTAGAGAACCTTTAACTGAAGTCCTTTCAGTCACTCAAGCTACGGTTACACCCTACGAAAACACTTATCGATTCACCTGCTGGTTCAGAAGCAAGGTAGTAGGCAATGACAGCGATGAAGGTATTGAGCGCGGGGCGTTAGGAGGGCGATCGCAATGGTTCAGGCACTACCAACAAAGGCAGGATACCAACCCCAAGCGGAAGACACGAGCATTGAAACGGATGCATTCTTCTTCCACTTATTGCGCCAACGCTCCTGCACACAGCGCTTGCAAATGGGTACCAACATGAACCGCGATGCCCGTCTGTTTTCGCTAGCAAGCCTCCGGCAAATCTTTAGCCACCTATCTCCTCAACATTTTGCCCGTAAGGTTGCTCTAGCTTGGCTTCAGGAGGAGTGTCCAGATAACTACATTCCGAGTGGTTCTGAGATGACATGGATTCAAGATTCAACCGGGCTAGCGGCGTTATTACATCGAATCTTTGCCGAACTGAATATCCCCTACTACATCACGGGTGGAGTTGCCGCGATCGCCTACGGTGAGCCTCGAACAACTCGCGATGTCGATATAGTTCTTGAAATCAATCGCGACGATATTGATGAACTGGTCAAAGCACTCGAAGCAGCAGGGTTCTATGTTCCTGGTGTGGAAGATCTGAAAGCCGGACGGATGCAAACGCTAGGCGTCACTCACATTGAAACAATCTCACGGGCTGACCTGGTTGTATCGGGGAAAGAAGCATTCGACAAGGTTAAATTCGAGCGGCGACGCATCATTTCAATGCCAGCCGCAGGTGAACTATTCTTCGCCTCACCTGAAGATTTGATTTTGAACAAACTCCGGTGGGGCAGACAAAGCCAGTCGGAAAAACAATGGCGAGATGTTCTAGGAATCCTCAAAACACAGGGGACAGCCCTTGATTTTGAGTACCTCCGCAGTTGGACAGACACGTTGGGACTGACTGGTGAACTGGAAAGGGCATTAGGAGAAGCAGGGGTTGGCTAGTTTTTCCCAGCGATCGCGGACAACAGACTTTTAGAGAAGGGGACAGGGCAATAATGTGGGTTAACTAAGTCTTTGAGGTAACTCAGATCTTGCACCATTGCTGATAATCCTGGTCAGGCAATGGTTTGAGAACAATTTCAAAGCCATACTGTGCTGCAATACCTGCATTGCTGCGGATTTGGTTGAGCAAGTGGAACCAGACAACCGAGGGAAACAAACGTTTCAAAGCTAGGTGACTGGCGGCTTTCCAGTCGAGCACAGGTGGCAAAGACCATTGGTCAATCCAATGGGCTAACAGATAGGCAATCAATGAGAGGATCAGCCAGCGATACACCCCTAAGTGGGTGGATTGACCAAAGCAAGGCAGTCCAAACTGGTGCTTGGCCGTCTTAAAAAAGCGCTCAATCGCCCACCGCTTGGGCCCCAAGCGCACCAGATAGACCCCAGAGTCAGGATGAGTGGAAACGACAACCCGCAATTCTCGCTTGCCCTGAGAGCGTTTGAGCCAAAACCAGGATACCGTCAGG
>JAAUSG010000341.1 GCA_012034055.1 Leptolyngbyaceae cyanobacterium RU_5_1
ATATGCCTTCCCGATGCGGAAAATCGTGGTGAATCTGACCCCTGCCGATTTGCGCAAGGAAGGACCCAGTTTCGATTTGCCGATTAGCGTGGGCATTCTGGCCGCATCGGAGCAGGCGAATACGGATTTGCTGGATGAGTATTTGTTTCTGGGTGAGTTGAGTTTGGATGGCAGCTTGCGGCCGGTGGCGGGAGTGTTGGCGATCGCGGCGGCAGCCAAACGGATTGGGTTCACGGGTATCGTTGTCCCTGCCGATAACGTGCGGGAAGCGGCTGTTGTCAAAGGGCTGAATGTATTTGGTTTCAAGCACCTCTCAGAAATTGCTGATTTTCTGTCTGCGCCCGGAAACTACGTTGCAGCTCACGTTGATGGACTGGAAGAACTGGAGCGGACTTGCTTTGCGGGTGCTGATCTGCACGAGGTGAAGGGACAATCCCACGCCCGTCGCGCTCTGGAAATTGCGGCGGCAGGCGGGCACAACCTGATTTTCGTTGGCCCCCCAGGAAGTGGTAAAACGATGCTGGCCCGCAGACTACCCTCGATTCTGCCCCCACTCACGTTTGAAGAGTCCCTGGATGTGACGCAAATTTACTCGGTCGCTGGATTGCTGAAGGACAAAGGCTCGTTGGTGACCACTCGTCCGTTTCGCAGTCCACACCACTCGGCATCGGGTCCGTCACTGGTGGGCGGCGGCAGCTTTCCGCGACCCGGCGAAATCTCGTTGGCGCACCGAGGGGTGTTGTTTCTAGATGAGCTGACTGAATTCAAACGCGATGTGCTGGAGTTTTTGCGGCAGCCGTTAGAGGATGGGCACGTCACTATTTCCAGAACTCGACAGTCGGTTTCGTTTCCAGCACAGTTCACGCTGGTTGCTAGCACGAATCCTTGCCCCTGCGGGTTTTACGGCGACACGATTCAGCCTTGCACCTGTACGCCCCGATCGCGTGAGCAATACTGGGCACGACTATCGGGGCCATTGATGGATCGAATTGACTTGCAGGTCGCGGTGACTCGCTTGCAACCCGAAGAGATTACCCAGCAACCGAGCGGGGAGGATTCGGCAACGGTACGGCAGCGTGTCCAGGCAGCCCGCGATCGCGCCCATGTCCGTTTCCAGGAGACAGTGCTGCGCTGCAATGCGGAACTCCAAGCTCGTCATTTACGCCAGTGGTGCAAACTGGATGATGCCAGCCGCAATTTACTGGAAGCCGCGATTCGGAAACTGGGATTGTCGGTGAGAGCCAGCGATCGCATCCTCAAAGTCGCCCGCACGATCGCTGACCTCGCTGCAGACGATACCCTACAAGCCCATCATGTTGCCGAAGCAATCCAGTATCGCACGATTGATAGAATGCAGTAGCGATCGCCGAAATCAACGCATCCAGTCCCATCATGGTTATTTCCACAACTTACTGGATAATAGGGCTTGACAACGCCGTAGGACATGCAATCAATTGTGAACACTTTCGGACGAGTTCTGCGGCGATCGCTCAAGTCGTTGCCTCCGCTCCAACCGCACCGTGATCTCCGTCTGCAGCTTGCCTGGAACTACACCCAGCTAGGACTTTTGCTACTCCCCTTCAGTTCACTGCTGGGGGTTTTGGCGTGCCTGGTTGGAGCTATCATGGTTTGGCGACAGCGATTCAGGCAAATGATAACTCAGCCGATCAATTGGGGTTTTGGACTGCTGAGTCTGCTGATGCTCATCAGTGCCGCTCTGGCCCATCTCCCCCAAGATGCGCTCCTCGGCTTATTTAATTTCCTGCCGTTCTTCTTTGGATTTGCCGCTCTCAGCGAACTGATTCAAACCCCAGCCCAGCTCCGACGACTGGCATGGCTGATGGTTGTTCCGTCGGTGCTGGTCGTGTTGATTGGGTTCGCCCAACTGGCATGGGGTTGGCTAGGACATCAGCAAATTGTTCATGTGCAAATTCTCTGGATCGTGATCGATTGGGTAATTGATCCCAACGGCACCCCTCCCAGTCGTATGTCGGCGGTGCTCACCTATGCCAATGTATTGGCGAACTATTTGGTAATCACGTTCATTCTGGGGTTGGGATTGTGGATTGAAACGATGTTAGGCGAGAGGCGAGAGGCGAGAGGGAAGGGGCTAGGGGCTAGGGGCTGGGGGCTAGGAAAAAATGGGGAAACAGCGGATCAATCTGCAATCTGCAATCTGCAATCTGCAATCTCCAACCTTCGCTTTCACAAAATCTTGCTGACGAGTGCTGTGCTTTTGAATGTGGCTGCCCTTGTTCTGACGAACTCTCGAAATGCGTGGGCGATCGTGATCGTGGCTTGTCTGATCTATGGACTCTATCTAGGTTGGCGCTGGTTACTGCTTGGAGCAGGAGCATTGGCGGGTGCTGTTTTGGGTGCAGCATTTGCTCCTTCGCCCATACGAGAGGGGTTGCGGGCGATCGTTCCGGCTTTCTTTTGGGCAAGGTTGACCGATCAGCTCTATCCAAACCGTCCAATTCCCACATTGCGTATAACCCAATGGCAGTTTGCCCTCTCTTTAACCCAGCAGCGTCCGTGGATCGGGTGGGGACTGCGGAACTTTAACCCCCTTTACGAAGCCCAGACTCATTTTGATTTGGGTCATCCCCATAACCTCCCGTTAATGCTCCTCTGCGAAACCGGAATTCCGGCAACACTCCTGTTTTTGGGACTCGTCGGCTGGATGGTCTTTCGCGGACTGGTATTACTCTGGTCATTCAATTCCTCTCGTTTTCCCCTGTTCAGCGGAAGACAGGGGAGTAGGTTTCAACGCAATCAGAGGCGCGATCGCTTGATTCTGTTCAGCTTTCTACTGGCATTCCTAAGCAATACGGTGTTCAACCTATTCGACATCACCCTGTTCGATGCTCGGATGAACTTAATGGGATGGATCGTGTTAGCAGGAATTTGGGGAGTAAGCAAGAGGGAGGAGGGAGGAAGGAGGAGGGAGGAAGGAGAAATGAGGAAGGAGAAATGAGGAAGGAGGAGGGAGGAAGGAGGAGGGAGAAGGTTTCAGGTTTTACACAGCTTCCCTGACCCCTGATCCCTAATCACTATCCACCAACAACCAACAACTAAACTCAATCTAAAATCCACAATCTAAACTCTAAAATCCCAGTCATCCCAGTTAAAATGTTGGGATGTCCAATCAAACGATTCAAACCTAGAACTGGTGGAACTTGCGTGACTCAGGATCAGGCAACTCCAAACGGCGGAGAACTAAAAACACCGCATCAGCAGGCGTTGGCGAAGAGCCACTACGCACTGCTTGGGCTTCATCCATCCGCGTCCGTGCGCGAGATTCGGCAGACCTATCGTGATTTGAGTAAGCTGTACCATCCAGATACAACCAATCTACCCACCGCGATCGCCACCACTAAGTTTCAGCAGCTCAATGAAGCCTATGCGACTTTGACCAGCCCAGAACGACGCAGTGCCTACGATCGCAAGATCGGCTATTCCTCTGTTCCCGTAATACAACCGCTGCCAAACTTAAACCACTCATCGACACAAAATCGAGCCAGCCCGTCATCCTCTGCCTATCTTGATCCCACCGATCGCCCCCTCTCTCCTGGTGAGGTATTTGCCCTATTTATTTTGGGGATCACGTTTATTGGCTGTCTGTTTCTGGCGATCGCGGTTGGCGTCACTCGCGGAGAATCTTTGCTACCGCCAACTGCAGCTCAGAACACAACCGTTCAACAGCTCATCCGACCAAAGTCCACATCAACCAATGAGGTTGCCACTCAACGCGAACCTCGACCCGCCTCCCACTCCCCAATGCTGGAGGAGCCGAACTCGTCAACCAGTGAGTTTGCCAGTCAACCTGCAGCGATAAACCTTCCGCAACCGATTCGGAATCCACCGGAAACGCTATCCGTTACCACTAAGGTGAAGGTTGAGCAGCCAGAAACTGAGTCTAATAGGTCTATTGATATAGAAAACGATTCATGAATCTAAAAAATTGCCACCTGTAAATTTTCCATTGATGATCTAAAGTATTGGAATTAGGACAACGCTAAGGGGAAGGGTGTATGAAAGCCAAAATAGAAGTGATTATCCGAGATGAGCAGGGGAAGGTAATCAGACAACTC
>JAAUSG010000342.1 GCA_012034055.1 Leptolyngbyaceae cyanobacterium RU_5_1
CCAGCGCAACTTTGGCTTTGAATTGCGGACTGTATTGTTTGCGTTTGTTACTCATGAACTACTCCTATCATGTTTCGAGTGGTTCAGAGCTTAACCCCCTGTCCAGTTTTTCGGTTCCACTTCAGTGAATTAACGCACAGTATCCGACGAAGGAGATTTCCAGAACATAAACGCCTCGAAACACGTCCACCAGGCATTTTTCCAAATTTTCTCAATAAACTTCATGAATGTATTGGCAGCCATGAAGTCTTAAGCAAGCCTGCGGTCAACGTCAGAGTCTATGAGCAACAGTGGGGTTAAGTCCCATCAGCGAATAGTTTTTGCCAAGACCCAGCAATTATGACCAGAGAGCAGAAGAGGAATCACGATAAACGGTGCACCAGAATACTGACAAACCAGAGGAGTCGGCTGTCTAGTAGCTGGATGTTTACTGTCTTTGGCATTTTTTTAGTGCTCTGTATCACGCTGCTGCCATTTAACTTTCAAGCCAGTCAGTTCTCTCCAACAGCGTTTTTTCAAGAGTTTCTCAGTTTTTCTGGCGGTGTTTACGATACGACTGCAAACATTTTCCTGTTTGTTCCGTTTGGCATGGGTCTAACTGGGTTTCTCAGCCAAAAACGGTTGACTAATCCGACGAAACTTAAGTTAGTTCTAGTGGCTAGTTTTGGATTGTCATT
This sequence comes from Leptolyngbyaceae cyanobacterium RU_5_1, assembly GCA_012034055.1. Classification (GTDB taxonomy): domain Bacteria; phylum Cyanobacteriota; class Cyanobacteriia; order Leptolyngbyales; family Leptolyngbyaceae; genus JAAUSG01. The sequence goes on from JAAUSG010000342.1 coordinate 678, forward strand.
AGCCGTTGAAATCCTACAAATTTTTCTGCCTGAACGAAACCCCTGCTTTATTGACATTTTGACGAATACAACGGGGGGCGGATTAGGATTTTGGCTCTTTTATCAGCAGCAAAGCGAATTCTTCCAGCAAGTTCTGAGACTGGTGAAGAAGCAACAGCAACACTTGACACTCAAAAAACTGGGAGTAGCGTATGTCGGATACACGTCCCTAATTATCTGTGGCTCAGTTGTCTTACTCAGCGCTGCTCAACTCACCAACTGGGATCCTGCTTTTCCATTGGCAATTGGAAATGAAGCGACGGGCGATCGCCCCTGGCGAGGACAAATATCCAGCGTCTACATCGCCAATCGGGCAATCTCAACGCCAGAAGTTGAAACCCTCTTCGCCGGTGAAAATCCATCCATCACGTTGAGCAATTCTCTTTTGGCTGCCTATCAACTCAACGGTGAAGGAAATTATCGCGATCAGACCGGGAAACTGCCTGATCTCATCTGGAAAGGGACTCCGCCCCAAACTCCTGCTCAACTATCTGTACCCCTATCTCCAAGCCACTGGCTAGCAACAAAAACGCCTGTTGCCCCGCTGACCCAAAAAATCCGCCAGACGTCTCAGTTCACGCTAATAACGACGATTGCCACGGCTGACACATCCCAGAAAGGCCCAGCCAGGATTATTTCGGTGTCCACCGATCCTAATCACCGCAACTTCACGCTCGGACAAAACGAATCTCAGCTTGTTTTCCGACTTCGCACCCCCCTCAGCGGCGATAACGGAACTGACCCTGAAATGGGCTTCCCGAATGTTTTTACAGACACTAAACCCCACCGCCTGATCATCCTCTATAGCGCATCCATCTTCAGGGTTTACGTAGACGACATGCAACACTCCTTTGTGCGCAAATTGACTCCAGAAGCCAATCTATCTCATCTATTGCTAGCTTTAGACACCGGCAAGATTCATTTTGGTGGATTCAGTGAAATTGTTTTGAAGCTGATGTACTACGGAGTGCTGTTTACGCCTCTGGGCATCCTTTTAGGCATGATTGCCAGCAAGATACGGCGGCGGTTTACCTCCCACCTTTTAATCCTCTACGGAGGCATTGGTTTGCCAGCCGTTCTACTAGAAAAAATAGTTGCAGTAACGAACGGAACCTTAATGAGTCCAGAAAACCTGCTGTTCAGTGTGGTAATCCTGACCAGCAGCATGGTGATCATCAAAGATCAGGTTGTACCCCGGTTCAAAACAGTTCGGTAATCGGATTCAACAGCGTCCTAGTGGTCTATCAAGACTGCTTTGAGGTTTTCAACCCCTCAAAACACCCTGAAAATGGGTTTTGTAGATTTGAGCTATCCCTCAACTCTATCCTGACGGACTACTAGACTACATTGCCAGCTTCTGCACATGGTCAAGCATTTGCAACCCGTGAATGAGTGAGGCTCCACCCCGAATGGCAGTAGCAACATGAATTGCCTCAGTCATCTGGTCTAAATCTGCCCCTTGCTGCAAACACTCCTTGCTGTAGGCGTCAATGCAGTAGGGACACTGAACGGTATGGGCAACAGCTAACGCAATCAGAGATTTTTCACGCACAGATAAGGCTCCTTCAGCAAACACAGCTCCATAATAGGCAAAGAATTTCTCTGCCAGCTCTGGATTGCCTTCGCTGATGTTTCCGAAGTTTGGTAAATGCTGTGGGTCGTAGTATTGGCTCATGGGAATGACAGATGGCGAATGACGAAAATGGTTAGGTATCCAATCTAAAATCCAAAATCTAAAATCTAAAATTGATAGTAATCAGTATTGTTTAGTCTGAATCGGTTTTATGGCTATTTCATCGATCGCGCCTCCTGATGCTACTTCGCCACTGGTCACGTTGGCTGAACAGACTCGTGCCAGTGCCCGTTATTTGGCAACGGTGTCAAGGGAGGTCAAGAATCAAGCGTTGGAGGCGATCGCGCGATCGCTTGAGATGTCCGCACCTGAAATTCTGGCGGCAAATCAGGCAGATTGTCAGGCGGCGAAGGCAGAGGGCATTCCAACCGCCCTTTATGACCGGCTAAAGCTGGATGAGCCAAAACTGAAGAAGGAAATTGCAGGGGTGCGAGGCGTTGCCAAGTTGTCCGATCCGATTGGGACTGTGCAACTTCACCGGGAACTCGACACGGGACTGGTACTCAAACGCATCACCTGTCCTTTGGGGGTTCTGGGAGTGATTTTTGAAGCTCGTCCCGATGCCGTGATCCAAATTTCCAGTTTGGCAATCAAATCTGGCAATGGTGTGATTCTCAAAGGCGGTAAGGAAGCGATTCGCTCCTGTGAGGCATTGGTGAACGCGATTCGGCGGGGGCTGGAACAGGCGGGAATTGACCCGGCGGTGGTGCAACTGTTGACCACGCGGGAAGAGACGCTGGAGTTGTTGAAGCTAGATCAGTATGTTGACTTAATTATTCCACGGGGTTCTAACGCTTTTGTTCGGTTTGTGCAGGACAACACTCGCATTCCGGTCTTGGGGCACTCGGACGGCATTTGTCATTTGTATGTAGACAAGGCTGCTGAGGTGCAACAAGCGGTGGCGATCGCCGTAGACGCCAAAACCCAATATCCGGCCGCTTGTAACGCGATCGAGACGCTGCTGGTGCATCAGGCGATCGCGGCTGATTTCCTGCTCGAAGCTGTTACCGCCCTTCAGCATCGCGATGTGGAACTGCGCGGAGACGAGCGGACACTGGAAATCTTGAACATTCCCCCCGCCACTGAAGCCGATTGGTCTACGGAGTACAACGATTTGATTTTGGCGATTAAGATTGTGGACTCACTGGAGGAGGCGATCGCGCACATCAACACCTATGGATCACGGCACACGGAGGCGATCGTCACCAAAGATGCCCAAGCTGCTGCAATCTTTCAAGCACAGGTCGATGCGGCTGGTGTCTACCACAATTGCTCCACGCGCTTTGCCGATGGTTTCCGTTACGGATTTGGGGCTGAAGTGGGCATCAGTACGCAGAAAATGCCGCCTCGGGGTCCAGTCGGTCTAGAGGGACTGGTAACTTACAAATATCAACTGGCTGGCAACGGTCACATCGCCGCCACCTACTCTGGCACGAGCGCAAAACCCTTCATTCATCGGGATTTATGAGTTGCCAACGACCTCAGCACTCAGTACTCAGCACTAGCAGCCTGTCGGAGATCCCCCTAAATTCCCCTTAATAAGCAGGATGGTTTCATTGTGGCAAAAAAACATTAAATAGAGGGTGCTCCGTTGTTGCATTGACGCTGGGGGAAGACCCCCAGACCCCTGCTGCGTGGGATCCTAACTCCCCACCCCCCCCCGCAAGGGATTAAATTGGATTGTCAAAAACTGGGGTACAACTTCCCAGCTTAGGTGTACCAAGGTCTTTTGTACCGAAGCGATC
>JAAUSG010000343.1 GCA_012034055.1 Leptolyngbyaceae cyanobacterium RU_5_1
CCTATCCACAGTCTTCAATGGCTGGAAAGAAAAGGGAGCTTGGATACTTGGTACCAGAGGAACGGCTTGGCAACTAGAACAACCAACAGGTACTATCCTGCTTTCGGATGCCGAATCAAAGATCTTGAGGACAAGTATTCAACAACTTGAGGGTCATGCGCTGACATCATTGAGCGTTGATTATCCTGCACTGAGTCTCATGCTTTCCTTCAGTGAGAACTATCGCTTAACTGTCACGCCCTTTAACAGCGACGATGATTTTGACTTGCCTTACTGGGAGTTGTTTACCCCTGAACATCAAGTGTTACAAGTAGGACCAAGGGCAAGGTGGTCGTTGATGCAGTCCAACCAGAGGGGTTTAGGAAAGCGGCAAGAGAATTAATCAATGCTGGTATTTACAAGTTTCCTAGCCTTCTACCTGGCCTGGAATTTGGGAGCGAATGATGTTGCCAACTCGATGGGCACATCGGTCGGGTCGAAGGCGGTAACGCTGAGGCAGGCGTTGGCGATCGCTGGAATCCTGGAATTTACCGGAGCCGTATTATTTGGGCAGAACGTTTCGGCAACGCTAGTCACCCAAATCGTCAATCCAAAGCTGTTTGCGCAGGCTCCGCAAATGTTTCTGGTCGGCATGGTGGCGGTGCTGGTTGCCTGCGGGGTTTGGCTGAACATTGCCACGCTGTTTGGGCTGCCAGTATCGTCCTCGCACGCTACCGTGGGCGCGATCGCGGGCTTCGGTTGGGTTGCTGTCGGGTCACGAGCCGTAGACTGGCACTCCATCGGCATCATCTCCCTGACCTGGCTCGTAACGCCCGTCATCAGTGGCGCGATCGCCGCACTCCTCTACACCTGCATCAAACGCTGGATTCTCAACCAACCCAATCCCCTTGCTCAACTCCATGAGTGGATTCCCTGGCTGAGTGTCAGTCTACTCAGTGCTTTTGGCATCATCGTTCTGCCAACTATCAGTCAGCCAATTCAGCGGTTTCTAGTTGGACAGTTGGGAATTATCCTCCCGGCTCATGATCTTCCCCTGGTGATTGGGGCGATCGCGTCCGTCAGCCTGACCCTCGTGAGCTGGCAGCAGTTGGAGCAGATTAGAGAGGGGATGGGGAGTAGAGGAGATAGGGAGATGGGGAGTAGAGGAGATAGGGAGATGGGGAGTAGAGGAGATAGGGAGATGGGGAGTAGAGGAGATGAGGAGAAGCTCAAAATTCAAAATTCAAAATTCAAAATTCAAAATTTCCCAGCCCCTACCGAATCCCTTTTCGCCCGTTTCCAAGTCCTCAGTGCTTGCTTTGTTGCTTTTGCGCATGGTTCCAATGATGTGGGGAATGCGATCGCGCCAATGGCTGCGATCGTTACAATTCATCAAACTGGATCAGTCCCTACCACTAACTTCCAGGTGCCGCTGTGGATTTTGGTGTTAGGTGGCAGCGGAATTGTTGCAGGATTGGCGGTTTGGGGTAAACGGGTGATTACAACGATTGGTGAGAACATCATTTCGTTACAGCCAAGTGGTGGATTCTGCGCCGAATTGGCCACGGCGGCCACTGTTCTGATTGCCTCTCAACTTGGCTTACCAGTTTCCACTTCTCACGCATTGGTTGGCGGTGTGGTTGGCGTTGGGTTAGCCAAGAACTCTAAATCTGTCCAGTTTCAGACTTTAAAGGGGATTGGTCTGGCTTGGGTTGTGACCATTCCAATTGCAGCAGGGCTAGGAGCGGTTTTGTTCTGGTTGGCTGACCGTGCTACACAAATTTAAGCGTTTTCCAAAATTGGGTTGTCTTTTTTGGGAAAAGTAGTGTAGAAACGAATGCTTTGGATCTTAATAGAAAGAGGCAGAATAGTGAGGAGTACTAGTGGTTAGTCCAGTAGATTCTTGCAGAATCTGGGACTTAAATCACGTCCAGCTCGAAATCTGTAGCTTTCCCGTAAGAAAAACTCCAGGTCTGGACGTGGACAAGGTTTAATTAGGGAGAGGAATGATTCATGGGACAGATGGAGAATCAACCAGAGAGTAGAACTGATAATGGGCGGACGGTTGAAGGTGTCCTGCAAACGGTGACCCAGGATCTTAAGCGTCTGCATCAGGGGTTGATTACTCAACTTTCCCAAGAAGTCACAGAGCTACAAGCGGAAAAGGCACAACTGACAGCAGACGTTAAAAAGCTACAGACGCTACATCAGAAACTGCAAGCTCAGCAAACAGCAGGGTTGTCACAACAGCAGCTTGCCCAACAGCAGTTATGGGCAAAACAACTTGCATTAGCGCTGGCCAACCACCTACAAGGGGTGATGGTGCAACAAATTGACCAAATCGCCAGAGCGAATCAAGTTGCGGTTCATTCTAGTAATGCGGGTTTGTCTACTAGTAATCAGGCTTACAGCGAGAATGCTCACCGATTGTTAGCGTCCTTGGATGCGACCTTCAGCGCAACCTTCAGAACTCTGCAGCAGGAGCTAAACAGTTACCAAAGCTCTCTATCTCAGCAGTTAAGCCGGATGCACAATATGGAGCAGCAAGGCGAGGCTGTTTTAGAAGCCCTTGTCGGTCGGCTCCGAGAGCAGCTTCAGGCTGAAACCGCTCGGCGATCGCCCGTCGTTCCGCCACTCATTCGAGAAAATGGCAACTCGCCGCAACCGGTTGGCTATCCCGCCACACCAACGGATACGATTGCTCAACCTCACCCCTATCCGCCGCAACCACAGCCCTACCCACCCCAGTCTTACCCACCGCAATCCTATCCGCCGCAAGCACATCCACCTCGAAGTACTCCTCCTCAAGCGGCACCCATTCCATTAGAATTTCCAGCCGCACCCCTGCCTCCCCCGCCTTCACCCAAAAAAGATACCTCTAACTTTTGGCTGGGGCTGCTCTTAATCCTGCTATCGACGATCGCGCTCTCGACTCACAACGTAGTCGTCCAGGTGATTGGCAGACCGAGTTCTATCCTGGGACTTCCTGAAATCGGCGGCTTCATCAACATTACGATTCTAGGTAACTCGTTACTCATTCTGTGGCTGCGGATGATGATAGTCCTGCCACTCATGGTTTGTGGTGCAATGTTTTTGTATCGACCTGTGTGGCGAGACCTGAAAACGTTTCTATCTTCGAGCGATCGCCGACCCATCTATAACGTGATTGGCAGCGGCATCTTCCTGTTCCTTTCTCAAGTCCTGATTTACATTGCCATTGGCCAGATTGGTCCGGGTCCAGCCGTCACAATTTTGTTCATGTATCCGGTTGTGACAGTACCACTCACCTGGTTGTTGTTTGGCGATCGCCCCACCAAATTGCGCTGGGCTGTCATGGGCACCATTTTGCTGGGGGTGATCTTAACGGCTCTGCCAAAGATTGCCGCAACAAACAAAGGATTGTCATTGGAAGGGGTTGGAATTGCGATCGCCTCTGGAATTGCCTTCGCCCTTTATTTAATTTTCATGCAGCTCAGTTTTAACAAGAAGCTGCACCCGGTTCCCGTTAGCCTGGTTCAGTTCTTCACCATCTTCGTTCTCTCTGCTGTCATACTGATCTTAGTTGGTCCAAACTTAGGAGTTCAGCTTGAACCCGATAAACGCACTGGCTTTATTCTAGGTGGAATTCTTTTGGGCGCACTGACGCTAGTTGGCTATTTGGCAAACAACTTCGGCGTTCGCTTCATGGGGGCGGCCCTGGCGTCCATCATTGCATCCATTGGTCCTGTCATGACGGCATTCCTGGCCTGGATACTGATTCAAAGCAGTCTGTCCAGCAGTCAATGGGTTGGCATCTTCCTGGTTACGCTTGGTGTTGGTATGCTCAGCTTTGAACGGATGAAGCTACAAACTAAACCACGTCCAGCTCGGAAAAGCTAATAGCTATTAGCCTTCCAAACTCCATGTCTGGACGTGAACAAGTTTCCACCTGTAAATTTTCTGGGGATGGACGGCCTCTGTAGGGGCAGGTTTGGTGGACAATCCAGGGATCTTAGGCGATTTCCAGGAAAGAAACTACCCAAGCAGGATGGGCAAAGTCTGCGTGCCCATCCCCATAGCCTATCGGGAGATCATAGCGATGGGTATGGTCTTTGTTAGAAA
>JAAUSG010000085.1 GCA_012034055.1 Leptolyngbyaceae cyanobacterium RU_5_1
GAAGCAAGCGACGGGGGACGCAACCGTCCCCTGAATTCGGGGGTTGGGGGCAGCCCCCCAAGCAATGGATCTTGCAACCACAGTTTTCTTTCACGACTTTGAAACCATCCTGCTTATTAAGGGGAGCTAGGGGGAAGAGCGCAGAGCGCACGCTTCGCGAACAGTGTAGAGTCTGTAAATCCTGAAGAGATCCCCCAACCCCCGTGTTAAGAGGGCTTTCAAACCACTTCCGACTTCAAACTCAAAACTCAAAACTCTCATGAATTCCCAAGAACTCTGGCAACGCTATCAAGACTGGCTCTATTATCACGATGGATTAGAACTGTATCTGGATATTAGCCGGATGCAGTTTGACACTGTACTTGTAGACAAACTAGAAACATCCTTTGACCGAGCATTTAAGGATGTTGAGGCGTTGGAAAAGGGTGCGATCGCCAACCCTGATGAAAATCGCATGGTCGGTCACTATTGGCTGCGTGATCCGGATAGGGCACCCAACACAACCATCAAAAAAGAAATCCTCGAAACAATCAAACAAATTCAGGATTTTACTCAAAAAGTCCATGCTGGTGACATTCGTCCACCTCAAGCAACCCAATTTACAGACGTGTTATCGATTGGGATCGGCGGTTCTGCGCTCGGCCCCCAATTTGTGAGTGAAGCGCTGGCACCCGATTCTCCCCCCATGACTCTTCACTTCATCGACAACACGGACCCAGCAGGAATTGATCGGGTGCTGAGTCGAATTGGCGATCGCCTCAGCAGCACCCTGGTTCTGGTGACGAGCAAATCCGGCGGTACACCGGAAACTCGCAACGGCATGTTAGAAGTCAGGCACGCATTCGAGCAGCGCGGCATGAACTTTTCCCACCATGCCGTTGCGATCACCATGCCCCACAGCCAGATGGATCGGTTTGCTGAGGCAGAGCAATGGTTAGCCAGGTTCCCCATGTTTGATTGGGTGGGCGGACGCACCTCCGAATTGTCTGCGGTGGGGCTGCTACCCGCCGCGCTGCAAGGGATTGACATTCAGGCAATGCTGGCTGGAGCCAGAGAAATGGATGCTGCCACGCGCATCCCAGACCTGAAAAGGAATCCGTCTGCACTGCTGGCCCTCTGCTGGTACTCCGCTGGGAACGGGAAGGGCGAAAAAGACATGGTGATCCTGCCTTACAAAGATAGCTTGCTGCTGTTCAGTCGCTACTTGCAGCAGTTGGTGATGGAATCCCTGGGTAAGGAAAAGGATTTGGATGGCAACGCCGTCTATCAGGGGATTGCGGTCTACGGCAATAAAGGCTCGACCGACCAGCACGCCTATGTGCAGCAACTGCGCGAGGGGGTTCCCAACTTCTTTGCCACCTTCATCGAAGTCCTGCGCGATCGCCAGGGAACTGCATTTGAACTGGAACCCGGTATTACGAGTGGGGATTACCTATCAGGACTCTTGCAGGGAACGCAGCAGGCCCTTTACGAAAATCATCGGGATTCAATCACGATTACCATTCCCCAGGTCAATCCCCGCACCGTGGGTGCCTTGGTCGCCCTCTACGAACGAGCCGTCAGCCTCTACGCTTCTCTCGTCCATATCAACGCCTACCATCAGCCCGGAGTCGAAGCTGGGAAGAAGGCAGCCGCATCGATTTTAGAATTGCAAAAACAGGTCATGCAGGTGATCCGCGCTTCCGAACAACCATTGGCCCTGACGACCCTGGCCGAGAAAATGGGTACACCTGACCAGGTGGAAGCCGTCTACAAAATTGTGCGCCACCTGGAAGCGAACGATCGCGGCGTGGCATTGCAGGGCGATCGTACCCAACCCGCCAACCTGATGGTGAAGCGGTGCTAAAACCAGGATGCCGTTCCGGGTTTGTCACCTTTCCACAGCTACCTTGAAGAAGGTATTTCAGGACTGACTCAATCGTTCTCCTGCAAGAGAGCGATCGCAATGAAATGGCTTGATCGTTAAGAGGTTTACGTATGAACATTCATGATCTTGGAATGCTAATCATGATGCTGATTCCCGGCATTCTCCTTTCGGTGGGAGTCATGGCCATGTTTGCACTCGGAGGCTAGTAACGGATTGATTTTAGATTTTGGATTCAATCTAAGCGGATGTTTGAAAAGGTATGGTCTGTGATGTTAAGCACTGAGTGATCCCCCCTAACCCCCCTTAATAAGGGGGGAAATCGGCTCAAAGCCCCCCTTATTAAGGGGGATTTAGGGGGATCTTTCACGCTTTGCTAAGACAGTAGGATCTTTAAAACATCTAAAATCCAAAATCTAAAATCCAAAATCCAAAGTCAATCATTTTGCAATCCAAACAACATTGAAGTAGGCGTTGGTGATGGAACCAATCTATCAATATGCCTGGTTAATTCCAGTTTTACCCCTGGCAGGCGCAATGGTGCCTGGCTTAGGGTTAATTTTGTTCAATCGAACCACGAATCATCTCCGCAAAGAAAGCGCTCTATTCATCGTGTCCCTCCTGGGAATAGCAATGGTGCTATCGTTTGCCCTATTGTGGAGCCAAATTCAAGGACACGCGCCCTACACTCACATGATTGAGTGGGTAGAAGCCGGGGATTTTCGCCTGACGATGGGCTACACCGTCGATCGCCTGGCCGCAATGATGCTGGTGATCGTGACGACGGTGGCATTCCTGGTGATGATCTACACGGACGGCTACATGGCTCATGATCCGGGATATGTGCGCTTCTATGTCTATCTGAGCCTGTTTAGCTCTTCAATGTTGGGGTTGGTGATTAGTCCCAACCTGCTCCAGATTTATATTTTCTGGGAACTGGTCGGCGCGTGTTCCTATCTGTTGATCGGGTTCTGGCATGAGCGCAAGGCAGCGGCTGAAGCCGCTCAGAAAGCGTTTGTGACCAACCGGGTAGGTGACTTTGGCTTACTGCTCGGCATTCTAGCGCTGTACTGGGTAACCGGAAGTTTGGAATTTGATGGCATCGGCGATCGCCTCCAAACGCTCATCCAATCGGGTTCCCTGAATGCTGCCCTGGCATCGTTTTTTGCCATTCTGGTTTTTCTCGGACCGGTTGCCAAGTCTGCCCAGTTTCCGTTGCACGTCTGGCTCCCCGACGCGATGGAAGGCCCCACCCCGATCTCGGCTTTGATCCATGCCGCCACGATGGTCGCCGCCGGAGTCTTCTTGATTGCCCGCATGTTTCCCGTGTTTGCGGGTTTACCGGCGGCAATGACTGTAATTGCGTGGACTGGAGCATTTACAGCCCTTCTAGGAGCTACGATCGCCATGACCCAAAACGACATCAAAAAGGGGTTGGCATACTCCACGATGTCGCAACTGGGCTATATGGTGATGGCCATGGGAGCCGGAGCCTCTAGCGCTGGATTGTTCCACTTGATGACCCACGCCTACTTCAAAGCCATGCTGTTCCTATGCGCTGGCTCTGTGATTCACGGCATGGAAGCTGTAGTGGGTCACGACCCCGTTTTGGCGCAAGACATTCGCTTGATGGGTGGACTGCGCAAGTATATGCCGCTCACGGCTGCCACCTTTTTGATTGGCACCCTTGCCATTTCCGGGATTCCACCCTTTGCCGGGTTCTGGTCAAAAGACGAAATTTTGAGTGCCGTTTTCGCCGCCAATCCGATTCTCTGGGTGGTGGGTTGGTTGACGGCTGGGATCACTGCCTTCTATATGTTCCGCCTCTATCTCTCGACCTTTGAAGGCGAGTTCCGAGGCAATGATATGGGGATTCGCCAACAACTCCAAACTGAGCACCTGCAAAGTCTGGGTTCAGCGTCGGGTTCGGGTGCAACGACACATGAATCCGCGATCGCGCCTGTACATGCTTCATCTCACGGCACTCACAAACCCCATCATCCGTTTCCCCACGAATCGCCCTGGGTGATGACAATTCCCCTGATTATCCTGGGAATCCCCTCGATCGCGATTGGGCTAGTCGGAACTCCCTTTGCCAACTACTTTGAAGCCTTCATGCAGTCCTCCGGCAAAGTGACACCTGACCTGTTGGAGCGGATGGATGTTACTGACTGGAACAAGTTTCTCGTGATGGCAGGAACCTCCGTTGCCATTGCCCTGGTCGGGATCATCCTAGCGTTCCTGATGTATCTGCTGCGCGAGATTGATCCAGGCGCGATCGCGGCTCGCATCCAACCCCTCTACTTACTCTCTCGCAACAAGTGGTACATCGACGACCTCTATAACACCCTGTTTGTTCAAAGTAGCCGCCGCCTCGCCCGTCAGATCTTAGAAGTGGATACCAAAGTCGTAGACGGCACGGTTAATCTGACCGGATTCATCACCCTTGTTGCTGGTGAAGGTTTGAAGTATCTGGAAACCGGACGTGTTCAGTCCTACGCGCTGATTGTCTTCGGTGCCGTTCTAGTCCTGGTTCTGTTTTCAGCGGTAGCTTAGGGATGAAACCTAATACTTCTCGGTTAGTGTTGTCAATCCAGAGATCCCCCCAACCCCCTTAATCAGCAGGATGGTTTCAAAGTCGTGAAAGAAACTGTGGTTGCAAAACCTAATGGCTTGGGGGGCTGCCCCCCAAACCCCCCGAATTCAGGGGACGGCTGCGTCCCCCGAACCCCCTCTAGAAGGGGCGATCGGTTTAGTGCAAAAGACGTTGGTACACCTAAGCTGGGAAGGTGTCACCCAGTTTTGCCCATTCACCTCAATTCCTTTCGGGGGGTGTGGGGGAGTTAGAACCCCACGCAGCGGGGGTCTGGGGGGAAGCCCCCGGCGTCGATGCAGCAACGGAGCACCATCTTTAATGTCTTGCGGCACGATGAAACCACCCTGCCTGATCAAGGGGGCTTTCAAACTAAGACTGGGTAAAAGTTCCCCCTTATTAAGTAAGAACCATCGTAGGATGGGTTAGCGATAGCGTAACCCATGCTGCCCAAAGGATTGATGCGTTACGGCTGCGCCTAACACATCCTACGTTTATTTATGTCCACTTACTTAGTCAATCGTTGTATTTTTATCAGTTCAGTTCAACGCATTAATGAGGGTTTGCAATGAATGTAATCGAGTTGCTGATTAATGTGCTAAGACGATTCTTCCCCCTCCTACTTGGGGTTACGTTGCTCTTGTCCGGATGCGTTGGCGGATTCCAGTTTCCGGCTCTGTTGAGTCCTGGTTCAAAACCAGTGGAAACCTCCGTGGTTGTTCCCGAACTAACCTCTGAGACGGCTGCAAATAGCCCATTGCCAATCCTGGAGAGTTCTTTGCCAGCAACGGTATCGGAGCAGGTTGAATTGTCTCCTGAATTTACTCAGGAAGAGGAGTTGAACGTACCTCTGTTAGAGCCAGAACAGGAAAGCCATCTGGTTACGCCTCCAGAATCAACCGCTGAAGAACCAATCGTTGAAACGACTCCGGCAGAACCTGTAACCACGGCAAACACGACTGAGTCCACCACTAGCGCACCTCCGGCGAACTTAGAGGACTCTGCCGCGGCTTCAGAAGCAACCGTTGAAGAACTCATCCTGGAAGAACTGATCGTTGAAGAGCCAACCGTTGAAGAATTCCTGGAAGAACCAACGGTTGAAACGGTTCCGGCAGAACCTGTGACTACGGCGATCGCCACTGAGTCGGACGCTAGCATAACTCCGGTAGAACCAGAGGACGCCGCCGCCGCTCTAGAATCAACCCTTGAAGAGCCGACAGTTGAAGAACTAATCCTTGAAGAACTAATCCTTGAAGAACCAACTGTTGAAACGGTTCCAGCAGAACCTGTGACTACCGCGAACACGACTGCGTCGGGTACTAGTGCAGGCTGGCAGGAATAACTCTTCAACGAGTAGAACCAATTTAGTTGTCAACAAGTGCCTTGAAGCGATCGCTGTCCCGAATCGCATCAAAGGCACTGTCAGTTTTGGCCGCTTCCTTGGAGCGATCGCGATTAAGCTGAACGGACTGCTGCAGGTTTTCAATCGTCTGTTCAAGATTGCCTTGCAGGGCGTAACAACGGGCTTTACCAAACCACGCCAGGAAGAGATCGGGTTTGATTAGCGTGGCTTTGTCATAGGCCACGATCGCCTCCTCCAATTGCTGCTGTTTGGTAAGCACTGTTCCTCGTCCAAACCAGGCTTCAAAGAAATCGGGTTTGAGCTGAATCGCTTTGTCGTAAGACACCAGCGCTTCGTCAAACTGCTGTAGCTTTACCAATGCGGCTCCCCGACTAAACCAGGCTTTGGGATTGTCCGGTTCCGTTTGCAGGGCGCGATCGTAGCAGGCAACCGCCTCTTCATAGCGATTTTCAAAGTAAAATGCCTTGCCCTGCTCCACATAGTCATTGGCCGTAAACGACAGTTGAGAGTTAGCAGATTTCAAGCGTTCAAGCTGCTGCGTCAATGCCTGGATTTTTTGCTGAGTCTCTGGAGTCGTCGTATCTCGAATCAGAGATGGGGTGATCTTGGTTAATTCTTGAATGATTTGGTCTTTCTCTTTCTGGGTGTCAGAAAACAAACTTTTGAGCTGAGACAATTGCGCCTGAAATTCTGCCTCTAAAGTTTCAATCTTCTTCTGAAACGTCTCTGTTTGGTGCTTTAACTCTGCGGTAACTTCCGCCTCCAGTTGCTTTTCCACTTCCTCCCGAAGCTGGCGCTTGGTTTCCGCCAGAATTTGGTTGAGCACACTGCGGCGAATAAACCAAATTCCGATCGCCGCCAAAACCGGCAAACAGGTCAACACCGCCAGCAGCACATTCAGCAAGGTTGTCGTGTGGTTAAACGCCCGATCGACTTCTTCCTGAATTTGCGATCGAATCGTGATGCTCCGTTCCAGATCTTTCTCGACCAGTTCTTGCAGTTGCTCGTCATTCTGGAGCCGCTCCCAGTTCCGTTCCAGTTTCTCCCAAAAGGAGTTAGGAATGGGGGCAGGCGGCGTTTTGGGGACAATGTTGGGAGAGTCCAACTCTGCTGCCAGCACCGCTCCAGTTGAGCAAAAGATGGTCAAAAGGGCGATCGCCAACACCCCAACAATTCGACTCCAAATCTTCATCCCCTTATCCCCTCATCCCCTCATCCTTTCACCTTACGTAATCACCGTCGGCTGCTCCATGCCTGTGAACTGGCGAATTTGGGCAACTTGTTCGGCGATCGCAATCAAATCTCGCAACGCCACCTGGGGATCACGGTTGTGGTGGGCAGGATTGGACTCATAGCTTTCCAGGTAAACCCGCAAGGTTGCGCCCTGAGTGCCCGTGCCGGAGAGACGAAAGACAATTCGAGAGCCATCGGTAAAGCCAAGCCGAATACCCTGTTTCTGGCTGACGCTGCCATCGACTGGGTCTGTGTAGCTGAAATCGTCGCAGTAGTCCACTTGATAACCGCCGAACTGCTTGCCTTTCAACGTTGGCATGGCGGCACGCAGGTCAGTCACTAGGGCATTGGCGCGATCGCTTTCAACGCCCTCGTAGTCATGGCGGGAGTAATAGTTGCGCCCGTAGGTCTGCCAGTGTTCCCGGACGATTTGTTCCACCGATTGCTGGCGCACGGACAGGATATTCAACCAGAACAGCACCGCCCACAGTCCGTCTTTCTCGCGCACATGGTTGGAACCCGTGCCAAAGCTTTCCTCACCACAAAGGGTGGCTTTGCCTGCATCCAGCAGATTGCCGAAAAACTTCCAGCCTGTAGGGGTTTCGTAACAGTCAATCCCAAGCTGAGCCGCAACGCGATCGGCGGCTTGACTGGTGGGCATAGAGCGGGCAATTCCGGCTAATCCATCGCGATAGGCGGGCACCAGTTTAGCGTTGGCGGCTAGCACGGCCAGACTGTCGCTGGGGGTGACGAAGAAGTGGCGACCGAGGATCATGTTGCGATCGCCATCCCCATCCGACGCCGCCCCAAAATCCGGTGCATTGTCGCCAAACAGCCGCTCAACCAAATCATGAGCGTAGACCAGGTTCGGATCCGGATGTCCACCCCCAAAGTCTTCTAGCGGCTCTCCATTCTGAACCGTACCCAATGGAGCACCTAGCCGTTGTTCAAACAAACGATGGGCATAGGGGCCGGTGACGGCGTGCATGGAATCCATACACATCCGGAAATGCCCACTGGCAAGGAGTTCGCGGATGCGATCGCAATCAAACAGTGACTCCATCAACTGGGCATAGTCATTCACAGCATCGATCACCTCTACGTTCATCTCACCCAGCTTGAAGCTGCCCAGTTTGTCCAGATCCACGTCTGCTACATCCAAAATCTTGTAGGTCGCGATCGCCGTGCTGCGGGCAAAAATGGCTTCTGTCACCTTTTCCGGAGCCGGTCCGCCATTGCTGATGTTGTACTTAATGCCAAAATCTTCATTCGGACCAGCCGGATTGTGACTGGCAGACAGGATAATCCCGCCAAATGCAGCATTTTTACGAATTACACAGGAGGCGGCTGGAGTAGACAGGATTCCGCTGCGACCCACCAGCACTCGACCAAACCCACTTGCTGCCGCCATTTTGAGAATGATCTGGATGGCCTGACGGTTGTAGTAGCGACCGTCGCCCCCCAGTACTAGTGTTTGTCCCTGGAACCCCTCCAGGCTGTCAAAAATGGACTGAACAAAGTTTTCCAAATAATGGGGCTGCTGAAAAACGGGAACTTTCTTGCGCAACCCAGACGTACCAGGCTTTTGATCTGCGAACGGTTGGGTAGGGACTGTTTTGATATTCATCATGAAGATTAGTTCAGTTGTTGGTCATTAGGCTAGGGGCTAGGGGCTAGGGGCTAGGGAAATTATGAGTTATGAATTTTGAATTTTGAATTTTGAATTGCCCTAACTCAACACTTAAAATTCAGAATTCAAAACTTACTTCTCTCGCCGCCACTTTGATAATCGCCCGACTTACCGCCAGTTTTACTAACCAAATGAATATCTTCAATGCAAATTGATTTTTCTAATGCTTTTGCCATGTCGTATAAGGTCAGGGCAGCAATAGAAACAGCAGTCAGCGCCTCCATTTCGACACCCGTTTCCGCCTTGGTTTTGACTTCTGCACGAATCTGATAGCCGGGTAAGTCGGGATCTGGGAGGAGTTGTACCTCTACTTTTTGCAGAGGGAGGGGGTGGCAGAGTGGAATCAAGTTGGCCGTTTGTTTTGCTGCCATGATGCCTGCCAGTCGTGCGGTGCCCAGGACATCGCCTTTGGGAGCATTGCCTGCGGCGATCGCGGCAAACGTCTCCGGCAACATCCGCACTCGTCCAACGGCCACAGCCTGTCGAACAGTCTGGAGCTTATTGGAAACATCCACCATCTGCGCCTGCCCCTGCGCATCCAAATGGGTCAGTGGTGGGTTTACTGCGATCGGTGTGGACGGTATCAAAGAGTTTTGTGTCATTACAATCAGGTATGATAGGATAGAAAGCCTGTGAGGGCGTGTAGCTCAGTGGACTAGAGCACGTGGCTACGGACCACGGTGTCGGGGGTTCGAATCCCTCCTCGCCCGTTTCTAACATGATTATTGTAGGGGCGACCGGCTGGTCGCCCCTATGATGATTGGTTAAATTCTGATGCTGCAGTGTTCAATCCATACCCCCAGCTCGTTCATTTGCAGGTATGCAGACCAACTCCTGCCCAATTGGTCGTCTCCAGTTTCGTCGGTTCTGATTGTGCTACAACGGGCAGGCTGCGACTTGCTGACGAGATCGCGGTACACCGAAAATCAAAAGCATCAACTCCGTGAGCGGTTTTTGGAGATTGGTCGCGAGATCGCCGCTCAACTCAAGCAGAGAGGATATCTCGCTGATCTGTTTGATCCCAAAACTGGACATCCTCTTCTTTCGCAACCTGGACAAATTCGGTTAGACGATGTGGCAGTTGTCCAGGCTTGCTTAGGCTATCCAACTACGGAAGTTGAGGGATGTTCCCTCATCCTTCACCCCAATTGGGGGAGCGCAGCCTATCCTGCAGTGTTGCTGTCCACTGCTGAGCCGGAGGCTGTAGAACGGCTGACCAGCCGGGTTGTCTGGACCGGAGGATGGATGGATAACGAGGCATCCCGCCGTACCTTGTCCGCATACCACCACTCCTTGACTGGCTCCGGCAGCTTGATCCAGTAAGCCGTTACCAGCATAGGCTCTGAAAATTCAGCGGCGTTATTGCGTGTATGACTACGAGCGGTTATCCGCCCTTGCCCCAAAATTTCCACACTATAGGTGGGGTGTCCTCGCGTGGCGAGATCAACCACAAACCGTTTGCCAATCCGTCGCCAACTGGGCTCTTTGCCGCGCCACTGCAACCGGCAACTGGGCCAGGGAAGCTGGTCGCGATCGAACAGTCGGCAACAGGGACCAATCACCCGATAACTAAAGTGGCATCCGGGGCTAATAATGACTTGCCCTTGTTCAAGTGGATGAATCATGGCAGAGATTGTGCCACAATTTTCCATCAAGATAGCTCAACTTTCCTCGTATGCTTACGGAAACTTATGTTGGAAATCCCTAACCCGCAATTCCTTGATCCCTTCGTCTCTTCACATTCCCCTTTTTTCTTATTCACCCTACCAGAGGATAGTCTTCGCAAACTGAACCTGTAAAAATAAGAGAAATCACGAAGGGGTTCCGTTCAGTGCAGTTTACGATTCAGAATGTGTTAATTCCGGTTGATCAGGGTTACGAGACGGTTGATGTTCACATTATTGATGGCCGGATTGGCGCGATTGCGTCTAGTCTTGATGTAATTGGAACACTTGTAGATGGCCGTAATAAGCTGCTCCTGCCCGGTTTTGTCAATGCCCATACCCACTCTTCAGAAATGTGGCAGCGGGGCATTATTCCACCTGTTCCCTTAGAACTGTGGATTGCAGAGCTGTATGATTTTGTGCCGCTTGACCCAGAGCAGGTCTATTTGAGTGCCTTAGGAACAGCGGTTGAAACCCTCCTATCAGGAGGCACCAGCGTGGTCGATCATCTGGTGCTGATTCCGGGGCAAGAGATGGAGACGATCGCGGCTGCTATTCGTGCTTATCAAGAAGTGGGCATTCGGGCATTCGTTGGTCCATTGATTCAGGATGAAACGCTGGCAGCAGGGCTTCCCTCTGGAGGCACAGAGCAAGCCTATGATCCCTACATCCGCTCCACATCTGAAACACTGGAGATGATGCAGGAAGCTGTGCAGCAATTTCACAGCCCTGATCAAGGGATTTCCATCATGGTTGCCCCGACCGGCCCCCAGCTCTGTTCTGATCAGCTGTTTGAGGGTTGTATTGAGTTGAGCGATCGCACGGGCTGTGTCGTCATACTCACCTACTCGAAACAAAAGCCCAGAAACTACTGGCGCAAGAAAAATACGGATATAGTGTCGTTGAATACCTGAAACAGCACCACTTTCTGAGTTCCCGTACCTCCCTGGCCCACTGCGTTTGGCTGGACGATAGTGACATCGAGATTCTGGCGAAAACGCAGTCAACCGTCGTTCATAATCCCCTTAGTAATCTGCGTTTGGGCAGCGGCATTGCGCCCATTCTCAAATATCGTCAAGCAGGCGTGAATGTTGCCTTTGGCTGTGATGGCGCGGCTAGTAACGACTCGCAAGACCTGCTGGAAGCGATCAAGATTGGCTCAATCCTGCACAATGTGACGGATTTAGATTATCGCGACTGGATTACCCCCCGGCAGGCAGTTGCAATGGCGTCTTTAGGAGGTGCACAGGGGTTGGGGTTAGCAAACCAACTTGGTTCACTCACTATCGGCAAGCAAGCTGACCTCGTGCTATACGATTTGACGAACCTCTCTCTGTTACCCCGCACCGACCCAATTGGACTGCTGGTTTTAGGCCGTGCCACACAAGCTGTAGAGAGTGTTTGGGTCAGGGGCGATCGCGTTGTCGCAGATGGGAACGTCACTACAGTCAACTCCAACGACCTGCGCTGCCAACTTTTTGAACACAGTCAATGGACAACCAATCGCCAATCAGCCACAGTCCGTCAGTTGGAGGCCCATTATCGTTCTGTGATGAAACTGTCAGTTAATGAAGAAGTAAGGAGCGAGGGGTGAGGAGATGAAGGTTCGAGGTGTCAGGTGCCAGAGTAGTTCTTTGCAATTTGACATCTTGAAACCTATTCAACACTAACAACCAATCGCCAATCCCCCTGTCCCTAGCTCCTAGCCTCTAAAAAAAGTTGTTCCAACGCCAATCTATCGTCTACGATTTACCCAGCCATGCTGTTTCAATGAACCGAAAATCATAGTGCTAATTCCTGACATTTTTCAGATTTGCAACTATAATTCATAGAACAGACGCACTAAAATATGGATGAACTAGTCTGGGAGGGCGGATCGTCATGAGCATTTTCCAACGCGTTTGGGACTCGTTTGGATTTGGTGAGCGGTTTGACGAGGGTGAGTATGACTACGAATATGGTGACGAGGACTACGTCCAAGATCCCACCGTCCAAGACCAGCCCATTCTGCCCCGTGAGCGTCCTGCTGCTCCACCCGTAAATAATGTGATTGGTATGCCTAATCGAATTGGAGGCATTTCAGAAGTCATTATTCTGCAGCCGCGATCGTTTGAGGAAATCCCGCAAGCCGTTAATCTCCTGAGAGAGCGCAAGTCTGTGATTCTGAACATGATGCTGATGGATCCAGACCAGGCACAGCGTTCAGTGGATTTTGTGGCGGGTGGCGTGTTCGCGATCGACGGGCATCAAGAGCGACTCGGCGAAAATATCTTTCTCTTCACGCCCAACGTCGTTCAGATTAGCGCCCATCCCTCTGCCCAGCCTTTCACTCCCCCGATCGCGTCAACACCTCCCACTTCAACGTCTTCAATCTCACCCACCATTTCCCAACCCAATAGTCAGTTTCGGATGCAGTAGATACTGTCTTACTGCATTTCCACATGTCATTGTCATTCCTAAAAACAAACTGTAGAGACACAAAACACCGAGTCTCTACAAAGAGTTGTGTTTAAAATGGTAGTTGATAGTGGGTAATTGGCTGATGTCCGATTACCCATTACCTGCGTCAGACCTATCCAGCAGCAAACCATCAACCTACTTACTGCGGCATAAACTCCCGATTCGAGGAGCGAGATGGGTCAAAGCCCTCGTTGCGAACGCGGCGGCGCAGATCGCCTGCGTCAGGTGATGCCTTAACAGCCTCGTCGGGGCTAATTTTGCCAAGCAACACAAGATCACAGAGTACCTGGTTCATCACCTGCATCCCCTCGTTTGCCCCGGTTTCCATCAACTGGAAGGCCTCTGTATCGTTCCCCTTCATCAGATAGTCCTGCATGGCTGGGGTATTGATTAGGATTTCATGGGCGGCTGTACGTCGTCCGTCCGTAGTCGGAATCAGCAGTTGAGCCAGAACCGCCAGCAAAGATTCCATAATCTGAACTCGCATCGCCGGTTGCTCGTCAGGGTTGTAAATGTTGAGCAATCGGTTAAGAGCATTGATGGCATTCCGGGTATGCAGGGTTCCTAAGACCAGGTGACCGGTTTGAGCCGCTTTCAATGCCGTATCAACGGTGACGCGATCGCGCATCTCCCCAATCAGAATCACATCAGGTCTTCCCGCAGAACCGCCCGCAATGCATTCTGAAATTCCAGTGTATGCAATCCGACTTCCCGCTGGCTGATCAGGCACTTCCCGGACGAGTGAACATATTCAATCGGATCCTCAATGCTGACGACATGACGCTGACTTGTTTCGTTCATGTGTCGAATCATGGCCGCCAACGTCGTCGATTTTCCAGAACCCGTTGGGCCGGTGACTAGAATCAACCCCTGCCCTTGAGCAGATAGATATTTCAAGACTTCTGGCAGTCCCAATCCATCAATTGAAGGAACTTCCAGAGAAATCAAGCGCAAGACGATCGCACCGCCAGTTAGAGAGTCGAAGCAATTCACCCGACAGCGGACTAGACCGGGATAGAAAATAGCCGTATCCAGCTCCTTATTTTGAGCAAAGAGCTGTTGCTGGTGAGGCGTGAGGATTTCAGCCAAATATTGCTCAAACAGTTGCGGGGTTACTTTGCTCTGATCCCGTGGTACAACCATCTGCCCCTGAACACGGAGTCTAGGAAACTCTCCTACCCGAATGTGGATGTCAGATGCCTGGCGCGCATGGGCATCACGCACCATCTGCTCGATAGTGCTTTTGGATTTGACCGTTGCTGAAGCGGCTGGAGCGGGTGGGGGTGGGGGTACTGGAGATGAACTCTCGTTATAACGAGAGGGTGCTGAACTGTTCATTGGCGTCTCCCTAGTAGATCACTCGTCGGGGAAATTCATCAAGCCATAACAGCGGAGTCAGTTCAGTAAAACCCATAGGTAAACTAACCTGGAGGAATCTAGAACTTCTGATGAAATTAACCACGAAACTACACGTACTTTAGTTTTTAGTTAACCCTAATTGTACCGATTATCTTTCTATCAGTCCGGATCTTTAGATTCTCGTTATCAGACCCGATCAACATGCTGTGCATTAATCTATTGTGGACTGTATCCCAGCTAATTGAATCATGAGGATCGCAGGACGAATTACTGATTGGCTCGAAACCCATTGGGTAACCCCTGCCTACAGTGGTTGGCTGATTGCAGGACTATCCGTGTTTTTCTTCATCGCCGCAACCAATACCCTGTCGGGTTGGCTCTATGTGATTAGCGGGATGGGTCTGGCACTGCTGGCGATCGCGGCTATCCTCCCTGAACAAAATCTGCGCCAACTCCTCGTTCACCGGGTTCCAGTTCACCCCGTTAGCGCTGGGGAGCAACTCATGGTTGAACTGCTGCTTGAGAATCGTAGCAATCAGCCCAAAGTCCTGCTCCAGGTTCAAGATTGTCTCCCTTCCAGTTTGGGTAAGCCTGTCACAAGGGCGATCGAGTCCATCCCAGCCCATAGCCGTCACCATTGGATCTACTGTCAACCCACCCAGCATCGGGGGGTCTATCACTGGCAAACCGTGCAACTGAGAACTGCAGCGCCTCTGGGGTTATTCTGGTGCCGTCGTGCAAAGGACGTGAAGGCAACGGCGATCGTCTATCCGATCGTGCTACCGCTTACCCAATGTCCGCTGATTGACGAAATGGGACGGGATGCGAGTTTGCTGTTTAACAGCGATCGCCGCGCCCAAATATCAACCGAAGGTCTGACCCGCTCCCTGCGCCCTTACCGCTGGGGTGACCCAACTCGCCTGGTTCATTGGCGCACCAGTGCCCGCTATGGTGAATTACGAGTCCGAGAGCTGGAAGTGTTCACAGGGGGACAAGAGCTAATTATTGGACTGGATAGCGACTCCTCTTGGAATTCCCTGGATGCAGCAAATCATGCCGACCATTTTGAACAGGCCGTGATTGCTGCCGCTTCGCTCTACTTCTATGCCTGCCAGCGCAACTTGAGTGTAAAACTATGGACCAGTAGGACTGGGTTGATCCAGGGTAATCAGGTGGTTCTACAAGCTTTAGCAGAAATCCATACCGGAGAAGAAGCTGTTGACACCCTGCCGTCCCGTCCGCTAGTTTGGCTCACCCAAAACCCTGATAGCCTCAACACTCTTCTTTCTGGGAGCCGCTGGATTCTGTGGACGGGTTCTCGACAGGCTACCCAATCCCAATTGAAGGCTAATACCCAAACGACCTTGCAGAGCCGTCGTAGTCCCGGCATCATCGTGAACCCCAATCAACCTCTGCAGTTGCAACTTCAAAATCCGCCACGTTCACTGTGAGCCTTGATGCATAGCTCCAAATTTTGCCTGAGAAGCCTTTAAATAACTGGTAAGCTCTCAGCATATGATAGACCAGCGTCCATAATTCAAAAATTCAAAACGCTAATGCAGCCCATCGTTTCTACCTGAACTGAGAAGTGCTGCACGACCTGTTTAATGTGTCGATTATTGAGCCACCATGCGAACTACGTACAATCTTTCTTCATCCGAACCCGAAACTCGAACTCGCATCCTAAAATCGGCATTGCAGATGTTTGCTCGGCAGGGCTATGACGGGACAACAACCCGTGACTTAGCAGAAGCCGCAAATGTGGCAGAGGGCACTCTGTTTCGCCACTTTCCGAACAAGAAAGCCATTTTAATTGAGGTAGCCACGCAGGGGTGGGTGGAGATTTTGACAGATTTGCTGACTGAGCTGAGTGGGATGGCGAATTACAAGGCCGTCGCTCAGGTAATGCGGCGTCGAATGCTGCATTTGCATGAGAATGCGGACATGCTCCGGGTTTGCTTTATGGAGGCTCAGTTTCACCCCGATTTGCGCGATCGCATCCAGTCCGAAGTAATCGCCAAAATGACCGATGTGGCCGAAGCCTTTTTTCAAACCGCAATGGATCAAGGCGTTTACCGTCGCATGGATCCCAAAATGGTGGCCCGTGTGTTTCTGGGCATGTTCGCCGTTGCCGGATTCAGCCAAAGCACCATTATGCCTCCCAGCTCTGCGGCTGTTGAAATGCAAACCATGGCCGAGGGCTTAGCAGACATTTTCTTGCATGGTGTGCTGGCTAAACAGGAGTAACCCGGCTTCTCCCGGTGCTTCTATCAACAGAGCGCGATCGCTAGAATTAAGAGGTGTTCAGTCTGATCTGTATCAGGTGTCAGGTGTCAGGGTGGGCTTCATTGAAATGCAAACTGCTGTATATAAGCAATGGCTGAACCATCGAGACTATTGCTTAAATTGAGCCAGCGCTTGTTCGCAGATGAATACGACGCTTCAGGAGAATTGTTAGGTGCAAAGCACACAGTCCGCGATACTCTTACAGAGTCACGTTGTGAACGCGCTGCATTTATTGATTGTCTGATTCACCCAAAACCCATTCATCCCTGCATTCTCTGGTGCAAATCTAAGCCTGTAATTTCACCCTTTGAGCTAGAATCCCCGCTTTTCTGGCAACCCGAGTTTGTCGATCGCCTGGCGATCGCCCAGAAACCGGGTCAACATCCTTTACATAATCAAGGGGCATTTTACTGTCTTGATTTTTCATCTATTTTTGCCGTCTCAACCCTACTAACCATTTCTCCACCTGTTAATTTGGTGGTTGATATGTGTGCCGCTCCGGGTGGAAAAAGCATCTTTGCCTGGAAGATGCTTCAACCAAATTGTTGCTCAGTAACGAGGTAATTGGAAAGCGCGACGGCCTGCCTAATTCTAACCTGAAACGATGTCGTATTCATCCAGCAAGTGTGCTCAGTCTAGACTCAAAGATTCTGGCTCAGGAAATTCCTAAAACGGCTCAAGTTGTTTTAGTCGATGCTCCCTGTACCGGGCAGTCTCTAATTGCAAAAGGCGGAAAAGCCCCCGGATGTTTTCACCCCGTTGCGATTAACACCAACGCGAATCGACAAAAACGTATCCTGGCAAATTCAGCTCAACTTGTTGCAGATCAAGGTTATTTAGCATACATGACCTGCACCTATTCTCCGGAGGAAAATGAACAGGTCGCTGCATGGTTTTTAGACCGATTTCCTCAGTTTCAAGCTGTTGAAATTTCTCATTTGTGTGAATATCAATCTCACTTGACCTCCTTACCCTGCTATCGTCTATTTCCTCAGCAAGGCTTGGGATCAGGAGCCTTCACGATCCTGCTTCAAAACCTATCAAATGCATCTACACAGGAACTTCCTGCAGAATTTCTTGAACGTCCAGGAATTATTCATCTGTGAATAATTCAATAACGAACCACCAAGACACCAAGGCACCAAGAAAATCTTTTGTGTCTTAGTGGTTGATGGTTACTACCTAGCTGCCCATTCCTAGCTTCTCTTTCTAATGTCTAACTCTAGAAATCCAGTTTTTTCATCAAGTGTTCTCAAGAAAAGCAGATCTAAGATTTCTCCAATTATAATCTCTGCTGTTGTGTAGATAATGCAGCCGTTATCGACGTGCCCACCCATGATATTGCCCTGAGAGTCTGCGATCGCTATATGCAGATGCATCCTATGAATCGAAAGTGTTCCATTCAAAACAAGAGTCTCAAATTTCTCATCTAACCATTGACTAGTTTTTTGATTGGCAAATCGAATGGTTGCCTGCTTCAAGCTGCCGATCGCCGCCAGCACAAACCCTGCCTGAATCAATCCCTCAACCTGTTCAGCTAACTTTTCTGCTTGAAAGTTGCTATAATCCCCCTATGGAGTATTAAGATTAGTAGTTTGTTACTTTAGCTACCTATCCAAAACAGCAGAGTTTCAGTCTAATCAGTCATTGAATAAGTCATTGAATAACAGTCTACGCAGATTATACGCAAATCATACGAGGTATATTATGTTACCCTCAAGCGGGGCTTACTGGCTGTCTGTGGCTGAACTATGAAAGACATGGCTGTTCTCTCAATGTTCAATCAAGCCATACAGGATTATTCCAGGGTGTATTTCTTTAAAGATTCCTTTAAAAGTTGGTTGCGTTTTTGAAGCAGGATTTCTGCAGTTTTATATTAATTAATCTGCATTCCCGCTAACTTAACCGACCTGCGACTGGGTTAGCGTTCTGTTAGAGGATGTTTGAAAAGGTATGGTCTGTGATGTTAAGCACTCAGCGATCCCCCCTAGCCCCCCTTAATAAGGGGGGAAATTAGCTCAAAGTCCCCCTTATTAAGGGGGATTTAGGGGGATCTTGC
>JAAUSG010000086.1 GCA_012034055.1 Leptolyngbyaceae cyanobacterium RU_5_1
AATTGTCGTACTAGTCCACCAGAGCGGTTTTGAGGGGTTGCCAAACCCCCGAAAAAATTAATTTATGGGGTTTTTGATAGGTTTTCAACCCATCAAAATCTGCGTGGCAGAGTAGTACTTAGTTATCAAAAAAATGATGGAACCGTTAGGCACGATTGTTTTGACCGGTGATGGAAGAATTCAGTTGATGACTCGGAAGGCATGGGATTTGCTGACGCAGTATTTTCAAGTTGCATCCTGCCAGGAATCAAAGTTGCCGGAGAATCTGCAGCAGTGGGTCAAGCACCAAATATCTCTACCAACCCAGAACGGTAAAGTGCCCTCATCTTTCCTACCGCTGCGCTTAGAGCACGAAGGAAAATGTCTAGTTGTGTATTTGGTTATCGCTCAAATAGGAGAGCAGCATCTGCTGTTGCTTGAAGAGCACTCAACCCAATTGTTCTCAATCACATCGCTAGAGTTGATGGGGTTGACCAAGCGCGAAGCAGAGGTTTTATTTTGGGTTGCCAAAGACAAGAGCAATACCGAAATCTCTACAATGCTGGGTTGCAGCAATAGAACCATCAAGAAGCACCTGGAACATATTTACGAGAAGCTTGGCGCTCGGACTCGCACTTCAGCCGTGTTGCGTGCGTTAGAGAATCTAGGGATACTTGGTCAGCCCTGAGTCGTCATGGCACCACCAGGAACCAGCTTACAGCGGTTGCCGCTCGAATAAGCCACAAGATCTGCCAGAACACCACTTTTTGTGATCTTATTTCTGTGGCTTACCAATCCGAAAATCGCTGTAATTTGACTGATTGGTATCGCAACAAGGTCGTCATGAGTCATTTCTCTGGTAGACAGTTTGGCACAGAAGCATTCCACGATTTGATGGGCAGTGCCCATCCTACAGAAAATTGCTGTATTATGGCACGATCGCCCTTCTACCACAGGTTGACGTAAAGCATCCACAAAACCCAATCATCCCAAAAAAGCTAGATTTCACACTGTATCTATCGAGATCAGGCAATGGTTCACTCATCAAACAACTTAGCGATTGTTCAAGCACTCAAAATGGAATCCAATCCACTGTATCGATCCACTCTTCAGCTTCACTAGCTTCCCACAGCAAATAGATGTTTTCCGCTATTTGCCCAACCGTTGCTTTAGGGCGTACCCAGAACAATCCCCAAATTCTTGCTCCTGTTGACCAATGATCCTCTAAATGCCCTGGCATTGACTTACGATTATCTGTAATCAAAAGTCTTTGGGACGTTTCCAAATAGCAGAGAATTTCTGGATCAAGAGTTCCGAATTTTGGGGCACCCGCATCACCCACACTCAAAATATCTATGAAGGTATTAAAACGAAGAACTGCCACCTTAATTTGTTTTGATAGATTCTCATCAAGTAAGAAGCGTATCTTCACTGGATATTTCTTTGTTCTCTAGCTCGTTGGTCTCGTAGTGTTTTTAATCGTTGCACTTGGGCAGGCGGATTAGCTGCCCATTCCTGATAACGTTGTTCTCGCCAGATATTCAACTGTTTCATGTAGGCATCGATCGCTGCTTGGTTGTGCCAATAGTAAGTAATCGTTGCATGAATCTTCTCTAAATTGAGAGACGGATAATGTTCAAGAATTTGCTCAGGGGTATAGCCCTGCAAGTAATAATCCAACACATTATCAATTCCAATCCGATGCCCCTTAATCCGAATGTCCTCTGGACTGAGGAACTCGAAATAATCTTCCAGTTGCATTTGCTCAGTCTCTAACTCTACCACCTGCCATTCTAGCAAGGATACAGTTCCTAAATTTGAGCCTGCTGAAGCCTGATTCATCTCATGTCAACCTTTTACATTTGAAGAGATAAATGATGGTTAGTCAATCCAATTCCTTAGCGATCGCGCAAGAATCAATTCCCGAAAATGAAGCAGCAACGATCCAGGAACTGGTTAAACTCTCAACTGAACTCTCGATAAAAAACCCAATCAGACTCTACGAGAACAGCATCCTAAAGGCGATCGTCAAAGCGCTGAAAAAGTTAGTGATAACCAACCCATTGCAAGAGCAATACTGGAGTACCCTGGCGATCGCTCTAAAACCGATCCTTCATCCCCCGAAGGCGAGCAAAGGTTTGGATGTCATTCTCTGCTTTCGTCGCTGCCCGTAACCCCAGATCGTCCCAACGTAAGAATGGGTTGGTGCGCTTCTCAACCCCCAGCATTGAGGGTATGGTTGCTTCAGATCGACTGCGAGCGGCTCTCACTTCGGCAAAGCGGCGGTGCAGGTTGGCATTGTCGCGATCGATCATCAGAGCAAACTGCAAATTCTTCAGCGTGTACTCGTGGGCGCACCAGACGCGAGTTTGGTCAGGCAGACGGCGTAGTTTGCTGAGGGAATTGACCATTTGGGTTGGCGTGCCCTCAAACAGCCTGCCACAGCCGCCCGCAAACAGAGTATCGCCACAGAACAGGTCGCCCATCTCATTGGGGTGAGCAGGAGCAAAGTAGTAGGCGATGTGGGCGCGGGTGTGACCGGGAACGAAGAAGACTTCAGCGCTGCGATCGCCAAACGAGACGCGATCGCCCTCCTGCAAAAACACCTGCTGCCCCGGAATCCTGCCGCGATCTTTTGCGCCGCCGTAAACCACCATGTCTGGAAACCGTTGCAGTAGTTTGGCATTCCCCCCAACATGATCGGCATGGTGATGCGTGTTGAAAATCGCTACCAGTGTTGCCCCAAGCTCCTCCAGCTTACGTAACACGGGCCCTGCCTCCGCCGGATCGACTACTGCTGCAATGGTTTGCCCTGGATCATGGAGCAAAAAAATATAGTTGTCAGATAAGACTGGCAGACGATGTACTTGCATAGATGAGCATTTTCCTGAGAGCTTACTTGAGGTTCCACATCTGTCGCTTGATCAACCATTCCCCGGATGCCTCTTTGTGGAGAAGCCATCTCTTTATCGCTCACCGCTTATCTGTTTTCTGAACTACCCGCTTAGACGTTTTCGCAGGCTTCTTGAATCCGTAATTAAGTTTGAGCTGTTGAATGGCACTGTAGGCAGACTTCACAACGCTGGCATTAGGATGCTTTAGTGCTCGTTGCAACCAGGGTAGAACACTTTTAGACCGGATTTTGCCAAGGGCTTCCACGGCTGACACACAAACCTGCTGTTTTGCATCCTGGCTCAACTTACCCAGAATTGGCACAATGTGCTCGACGCCTTTACCGGAGTTGTGTGCGGCAATTCCTCCAAGCGCTGAAGCTACAGCTATCCGTATTGCTTCGTCACGGTGAGTCGCGTAACGAGTTAATTGAGCCACATGATTTGCTTGACCAGTGCGTCCAAGTTCAGCAATGGTTTGGTTGAGCTGGGGAAACGTTGAAGCTTGCGGGGACGGTATCGCGATCGCAGGAGCAGGGGGCGATGCAACAGCACTCAACGTTACTGGGGAAGTCAGTTCTGCAAACGTGGGCGACGGGGCGCTCGCAGCCAGTGGCAATGACTCTTGAATCCGGTCAACCGATTCTGATTGACCGGATTCAACCGCAGGTTTAGTAGAGGCTGGCATGGCCACCCGTGTCTGGGAAGAACTTGATGATTGCTGATGGGTTCGTTTCTGCCAAAACCAGTAAGCAGCCACACCGCCACCCAACACAGCAAGAAAACTCGCGATCGCAATCAAGGATGAGATCATGCCTTCCTCCAGTCATTATCAACAAACCCTTAAGCAGAAACTCTACAAGTTTCTGTTACCTCTTACCCCATGCACCCTTGCCGAGCCTCATTCCCTAGCCCCTAAATAAACACGCGATGCTGCAAAGAGGGCATCTGGCGACGAACCTGGTCAAGCCGAGAGGGTTCAATGGGCGCGATCGCTAACCCCGGTTTGTCTCCAGCATCTGCCAGGACAGTCCCCCACGGATCTACGATCATGGCGTGTCCATGGGTTTGACGTAAGGCATAGTGCCGTCCAGTTTGAGCCGGTGCAATCACGTAGCAGGTATTCTCAATCGCTCGTGCCTGTACTAACACTTGCCAGTGATCTTTGCCGGTATAGGCTGTAAACGCCGCCGGAACAAACAGAACTTCTGCCCCCATTTGGGATAGGTGACGATAGAGTTCAGGAAAGCGCACGTCGTAGCACACCGAAAGCCCCAAATTACCCAGATCTTTTGCTGGATAAATGGGTGGCATCCGCAGCCCTGCCAGGATTGTGAGCGACTCTCGGTAAGTGTTGCCATCCGGTACATTGACATCAAACAGATGCACTTTCTCGTAACGAACCAGTTCATCCCCATTGGGTCCCACCAAAAGAGCAGTGTTATGCATCTTGCCATTACCGACTGGCACGGGAAAACCACCTCCCAAAATGGTGACCTGGAAGCGTTGGGCCATTGTTTTGAGGAATTTTTCGCTTTCCTGAGCGATCGCCTCGGCCTGTGCCAGCTTTTCCTCTTCCTCTCCCATAAATGAAAAATTTTCTGGCAACCCCACTAATTCCGCTCCCTGACGAACTGCAAGGTCAATCAATTCTTCTGCCTGAATCAAATTACGCTGCAAATCTGACACACTCGTCATTTGAACGGCAGCCGCCAAGTAAGACTTCATACGTTTAACCTTGAAATAAATAGGGAAGAACGTTGTGATTATCCTCAATCACCAATTTACTGCCAGTTTACTATCAACGACTTCACCATTCCCAAGCTCACAAAATCAAACCTGATCAAGCACTAACCTGCTCCGCACCAATCTGGACAGATTCCCTCCCGATGCCAGCCGTAGGGATGGAAACCACAGATCAGAACTGCTCTGCTCTCTGAGGTATAGCCATAAGCAATTCCGTGATAATTGGCACATCCTGCACACGGTTTGGGACGAGAGTGCGGAGGAGCTGTAAAACCGAGCTGCGATCGCAGAATGTGGCGCTTACTCTGCATCCGGTGCCAACGGTCGTGATCAGCTTTACGAAAGAAATAATGAATCTTTCCGAAGGGGTATTGGGCAGCGTCCATTGGAGTGTTTAGTGAGGAGATACTCTTAGCGTACCCACATTTGCTCCCCCCAATCCTCCTTTAATAGGTAGAACTATACATAAATTCTAGATTTGATCGCCAAGGGCGAGGGACCAGGGAGTAGGGAAGATTACTCCTCATTCCTCATTCCTCTAAGAAGGACGGAGGACGGAGGACGGAGGAGTCTTTTCCTCATTCCTCCGTCCTCCATCCTCGCTCCTCACTCCTTCAAACCACCTGCCACACCTTTACGGTATTGTCCGAACTGCCACTGGCGATCCGGCGACTATCGGGGCTGATGCTAACTGTATTCACGGCATGGGTGTGCTCATTCAGCGTTGCTCTCAACTCACCGGTATCTAGGTTCCACAGCTTAATGGTCGTGTCGCTACTGCCACTGACCAGCAGCTTGCCATTCGCGCTTAACGCAATGGAGGTGACGGCGTTGGTGTGACCCGTGAGCGTTCGGACTACTTCACCCGTATGCAAATCCCATACCTTGATAGTCTTGTCTTTGCTACCGCTGATCAGGGTCTTGCCGTTGGGGGTGATGGCGATCGCGTTCACCGCATTGAAATGACTCCTGGCAAACGTGCGCATTTCGCCAGTCTTCAGGTTCCAGAGTTTGATCTGGTTATCTAACCCACCACTGGCAAGCGTCTGCCCATTCGGGCTAATGGCCACCGCCCGAATCATACCTGCCAGGTTAGAAAAGACCCGCAGTGCTTCCCCCGTTGTGAGCGCCCAAAGCCGAGTGGTGCGGTCATCTCCGCCACTGGCAAAGAGCTGTCCACCGGAGTGAATGCGATCGCTTTTACGTCCTTCGAGTGTTCGGTCAACGTATAGATCGACTTGCCACTGGTTAAATTCCAGATCCGAACGGCGCAATCGTCTCCTCCACTCGCCAACAACTGACCATCTGGACTGATCGCCAGGCAGTTCACAGGCCTGGTGTGTCCAGTCAGGGTTTGCAGCAATTCCCCCGTTCCCAAATCCCAAATCTTAATCGCATTATCCAATCCGCCACTGGCGAGTTGCTGCCCGTTTGGGCTGATTGCCACCGCCATCACCCACCGAGAATGTCCAGTCAGGGTATGTAAGCAGTGACGCCGATGGGAACCGGAAACGGGAGGTTTTGAGAGGGAACCAGAAACCCGACGCGACCCGGTTGAGGAGTTGGGCGCAGAAAACTGGGAACCAAGGTTGCCTGATGCCGCGGCTTGACCGGAGGACGCGCTTGAGGGCGGAGAAGAGCTAGGAATGGACACGCGGGACTTGCGCCGTGGGATGGAGGTGCGCAGCAGTTGGGAACTTCCTGACTCCTGGGCGATCGCGGCTCCGGCTGTTCGAGAGAGCACCGCGCGCAGATCTCGGACTACAGCACCAGCAGACTGATACCGCTCACTGACCAGATCCTTGAGCATCTTGTCCAGGATTTGAGCCAGGGCATCACTGATCGTTCCACCTCGTTGGTTCAGGTGCTCTCGCCACAGCCAGCGTCCTTCTTCTGGATCATAAAGGTCGTCCGGCTTGGTTTGAGTCATCAGGTAGATACAGGTTGCCCCCAAACTGTAAATATCGCTGGCAGGATAGACCTTGCCACTGCGCAATTGTTCGATCGGAGCATAGCCTTCTGTGCCAATTTTGGTGCCCGGCTGACCAGAGGTGGCGGTTGACAGCACCTTAGCAACCCCAAAGTCAATCAACACCAGCTTGTTATCTGCCATGCGTCGAATAATGTTGGAGGGGGTAATGTCGCGGTGAATCACCTGATGCTCATGCACAAACTTGAGCAGCGGCAGAATGCCGACCAGGATTTCCCGGATCTTGCGCTCTGCAAACGGTCCGTGTTGGGCCAACTCCTGCAGCAGCGTTTGTCCTTCGACGAATTGCTGGACGAGATACAACCGCTGGTCGTGCTCAAAGTATGCCAGCAGCGTTGGAATCTGAGGATGCTCTCCTAACTCGTTGAGCCGCTCCGCTTCTTGCTGGAACAGTTGAACCGCTTTTTCTAGCGACTTTGTCCCTTGCACCAATGGAGAAAATTGCTTGATCACACAGCGGGCATTGAGGCGGTCTTCATCCACAGCCAGGTACGTCTTGCCAAATCCACCCTGTCCCAGCGGTCGGAGCACACGATAGCGTCCTCTAAGCAGAAAGAACAGCTTTGTGCCACAGCTCTGGCAATACTCAGCATGATCTGGATTTTGCGGATGCTGGCATTTTGGATTGAGGCAGCAGGTCATACATACGCACCCGAGCGACTAAGTATTTCAATTTTCACCTAAACGAAGATTTTGCAGCGAATTCTTCAGCGATCGCGTGCACGCCAGACTCATGGCAGACTTCAGCAGCCGTCAACCCACCCAGCGATTGCGACGATCTAACGAGTTGATTTTTGCCTAACACCGTTCGATTTCTACAATACTTTCGGTTCCTACAATACTAATGAGTCCAACTTGATAGATGCACTAAATTAACGCATTATTCCTTGACCATATAGACCGTTGATTGTCATCCATTGACCTACTAATGGTCAACCCTCAATTTCTGCAGAGAGGTGAGAGGATTTTGGATTGCAGATTTTAGATTGCAGATTGGAAAGTCTCCGTGTCTCCTCCCCTCCCTCTCTCCCCCCTCCCCCCTCTGTCTTTTTCGTAGCGGGTCAAACTGCTGCTGTCATGGAGGCGACGCTTGCCAATTTGGTTCGTAAAACGAATAAACAAATCTGATAATATCTCCTCTATCCAAAGTAGATGAAACTTACTTCTGTAAATGAGCGAACGGGAGATAACAAATGGCAAGACGAGCAAGAAGTTCTGCAACTGGTTTTCTCAGAGATTTTCAAGAATTTATCATGCGTGGCAATGTGGTGGATTTAGCCGTCGCCGTGATTATTGGTACTGCTTTCGGCAAGATTGTGGAGGCGTTCGTTAAGTGGATAATGTCCGTCCTTCTCGCTCCTGTGTTAGAGAGAGCGGGTGTGAATCAGTTGGAGAATCTCCCATTAGGGCTGGGGGAACTGGCAGTTGCGATCGTGAATTTCCTTGTAATTGGGCTAGTTATCTTCATCATCATTCGTACTTTAGAAAAGTTTGTCCGCAAGCAAGAGGTTGAAGCCGCACCCCCTGATCCGATGATTGAATCCCAAGAACGTCTAACGACTTCTATTAATCGCCTTACTGATGTGGTGGAATCACGGCGCAGTAGCGCTTTTTAAGAAATAAGGCGATTTCCAGGAAAGAAATCCACCTCTAAACTTTCTCCATCTCGTTAGTGTCTTTATTTTTTCGCCACTCAGCTTCGACGTGATCTGCAAGGCTTGCAGTACAGGCATTTGATTTTGACATTTTACGGGTGGCGAAAACTTCGTGACACTAACCCATCTGTAAATTTTCTGTTGATTGGCAATCACTGTAGGGGGGCGGGTTTTGTCGTCAAACTGAGGACATAAGCAGAGTTTGTGGCTAAACCCGCCCCTACAGTTAACGGGAAATTTACAGCAAGAATTTTCCGGTGATGGACGATCTTGGTAGGGGCAGGTTTAGTCAACAATCTGCGTATCTCAGCCTAGATCTTTGGCAAAACCTGCCCTGCACCACCGAAAAATTTACAGCAAGAAATCTTTTGCAGAAATCTCCTAAGGACAAGTATTTCTAACAGGAAGGGCACCTCTGGAGGTGCCCTTGTGTGACTGAAATTGTTCAGAAGGTTAGGTGTTTCGTCTGGGGCTTTCTCAGTAATTAGACCTGTCTCTAGACCTGTCTCGCTTAAAAGTCGCTAACCAATCACGCAGTTGTTCGGCGGCAACGTCTCGCCCTCCTAAACCAAAAGCAAGGGCGATCGCAACCGCGATCGCGCCCAACAGCAATCCGAACGCCAGATTGATGATGTTAGGAGCAATCCCAATTTGCTGTAACGCCATTGCTGCAACCAACACCAAAATCGAAATTTTTGCAGTCTGTCCCAGGATTTTGGATTGTGAGGTGCCAGAGCTAGCAATCAGGTTATAGGCCAGATTTGCTAGATAGAGACCGATCGCGAAGATCACCAAGCCCACCAAAATCTGTCCCAAAATCACCAGTAGCCCACTCACAATAGTCGTCAGGGCGGGAATGCCCAGCACATTGGTCGCGGCTACCGCAGAAAACAGCAGAATCCCAACCAATACCACAATCCCAACAATTTCAGAGGGCGTGCGGGTATAAAATCCCCTGGCGTCTGGCTCAATCAGCAGCGGTTCCCCACTCACCGACTCCTCAGTGGGCGGCGGGGGTAGTTGCATTGGCAGGTCAGATCGCAAACCGAGCCAGTAGAGTACATTGTTGAAGCCAATTCCGGTTAACAGGTTGGTAACCAGATCTTTGACAAACTGCCCAATCACATACCCGATCGCCAGAATCAGCACGGCTGTGAAAATCTGCGGAATGGCGCTGAGAATTTGGTTCAGCATTGCCGAGGCAGGTGCCGAGATCGATTGAATTTGCAGCGCTTCCAGGGCAGCCACCGCGGTTGGAATCAAGATCAGCACATACACGATCGTCCCAATGATCCAGGAAAGCGACTGCCGATTCGTTGTCTGCGCTAATCCGACCCGATTACCAATTCGGTCAGCGCCAATGGCGGTGAGGAGATTGGTGACGATGCCCCGCACAACACGGGCAACCAACCAACCGATCGCGCCAATCACCACCGCTTTGACGATATTGGGCAATGCGGTCAGAAAATCATTGAGCAGATTTTGAACCGGCTGTAACGGTCCCTCAAGACCCAAAACCCCCAGGATAAGAGGCAAGAAGAACAGAAAAACGAACCAGTACAATGCGTTGCCCAGCGTTTCACTGAGCAGAAATTGTCCTTGCTGGGGAGCCAGATCGTCTTCTATCGTTGGCGACAAGCGCTCATCTAGCCCAAAGGATCGAGCAATTCGAGTCACGAGCAACTTAGCCAGGGTTGCCACCACCCAGGCAACAGCAATCAAGATGGCCGCGCTGCCTAAGCGGGGTAGATACGCAAAAATTTGGTTGAGAAAATTGTTGAGCGGTTGAGAAACCGTCGTCAGATTGAGAACATTTAGAGCTGCGACGATCGCCAGGATCATCACCACCCAAAAGACAATCGTTGCAGCAATATTCTCAACACTGGCAGCCCCGGCAGCCTGACCAGCTGTCAGGTTGCTAAGTTGGTTATCAATTTTGGTGCGTTTGAGTAGTCCTCGAACCACCGACGCCAGGATCGCTGCAACGATCCAACCCAGCAGGAGGATGGCGATCGCGCCAATTAAATTAACAACAAGGTTAAAAACATCTGAACCGAGACCCAGTGAAGCAGGAAAGCCCTGGTTAGCTGTTTGTGCCAACAAGGAGATGGGCAAGGTTATTGAACTATTACCCAATGAGTGCATACCCTGAGCAATTTCAATCATGGTGCGCCTCTATGAACTTTTGTTGTCAATTGAACCTTGAAAAAGGCTGAAAGCTGCTCAAAATCGTCTTTTTCAAACGTTTTCGAGCAATTTTCTGCCGTATCTTATGCCAAAAGGCTGTAGTAAATCATACGCCGAACAGACGATTTTATCTGTCGTGTTAATTGCGGATCGCAAAATGCTGTTCTGGAACAGGATACCCCGCTTCACCGAAGGTTTCTCGAATCGCTCAGTTGGTAATGTCTATGAATTTCTCCAATGCTTCACCTAAAGAATTTAGGGGCAGACTGAAAGATTGCAAACTGAAACTCTGAAATTTTTAAGAAACCTGATGCGCGAATCTGGCACTTGGGCAAGGGGCATGTTGAAAGGCTAGTCTGGTTATGAACTTGGAGACGTGAGAGGAAAAATTGTGTCGCAATCTAAGCCAACGATTTTGGTCACGGGCGGAGCAGGTTACATTGGTTCCCATGCAGTGCTGGCGTTACAGCAGGCAGGCTATGGCGTCATCGTGTTGGATAATCTGGTCTATGGACACCGGGATAGTACAGAGGTGCTGAAGGTTGAACTGGTAGTCGGGGATACCTGCGATCGCGTCCTGCTGGATCAGTTGTTTGCCACTCGTGACATCGCAGCTGTCATGCACTTTGCCGCCTATGCCTACGTTGGAGAGTCCGTAACTGATCCGGCTAAGTACTACCGCAACAACGTTGTTGGCACCCTGACCTTACTGGAAGCGATGCTAGCCGCCTCCATCGACAAATTCGTCTTCTCCTCCACCTGTGCCACCTATGGCGTCCCCAAAACGGTTCCCATTCCTGAAGAACACCCTCAAAGTCCCATCAATCCCTATGGCGCTAGCAAGCTAATGATTGAGCGGGTATTGACGGATTTTGCTCACGCCTATGCACTTAAATCCGTTTACTTCCGCTACTTCAATGCAGCCGGTGCCGATCCCGAAGGGCGAGTGGGAGAAGATCACACCCCTGAAACCCACTTGATTCCACTGGTTCTATTGACCGCTTTAGGTCGGCGTGAATCCGTTTCCATTTTTGGCACTGACTATCCAACCCCCGACGGCACCTGCATTCGCGACTATATTCATGTCACCGATCTGGCACAGGCCCATGTGCTGGGCTTGGAATACTTGCTGAATGGCAGTGAGACAACGGTGTTTAACCTAGGCAATGGAAACGGGTTTTCCGTTAAGGAAGTCATTGATGCCGCCCGTCACATTACTGGATGTGAGATTAAAGCCGTTGAGTGTCCTCGTCGTCCGGGTGATCCACCGGTGCTGGTAGGTAGCAGCGATCGCGCCAAAACGATTCTGGGCTGGAATCCTCAATACACCGACATCAACCAGATCATTGCCCATGCCTGGAACTGGCATCAGCGTCAGCACTAGCGCGTGCGAGGGACGTGGCCCAAAAATGTTGTTTTCGTCAGTAGGAACGTTATATATAACGTCCCTACTGAGATGGAATTGAGAATTAAGAATTGAGAATGCAGAATTGGAACAATTGCAGTCTTTTGAATTCTCCATTCTCCATTCTCCATTCCTCATTCTCAATTCATGAAACAGCGGAAATTTTTGACTCTCGTGCTAATCGGGATACTGTTGGGGTTTGGGATGACAGCTCTGCTGCGATCGCGCCAGGTTCGCGTCGTTTGGCTGTTAGTCACAAAACACTGTCCACGCTGCGACTTAAGAGAAGCACAACTGTTTGGGGCAAACCTTGAGAACGCGAACCTGCAGAGCGCCGACCTGACGCTGGCTAATTTAAGTGAAGCAACCTTGAAGGGTGCTAATCTGGCTCAAGCAAGATTGCAGCAGGCAAACCTGAGTTTGGCTAATCTTGCCGCCGCCAATTTAACTCAAGCACTACTTGAACGCGCCAGTCTGCATGGCTCGACCTTGATGGGTGCTCAACTCAAGAACGCGAACCTGACTCAAGCAGAACTGCTGTTCGCAGACCTGGAGACTGCAAATTTGGAGGGCGCTAATTTGACACAGTCTAACCTGCAGGGCGCTAACCTTGCGGGTGCCAATCTGAACAAAACGCTCATGCCCTTTTCAAAGAATTAGGGTTCCAGTCCAATATTCAGATTCCAATTAACAAATTTTTGTTACAGGACTTACGCAAGTTGATGAAAGCCTTGAGGTAACGTACATGAGCAGAGCGACTCAGGTTTGAGGTGTCGGATTCAAGGGCTTAAGTTTCAAACATACTCCTCTAACCTTTCACATCGAACCTCATTCTGTTTTAGATCATGCAATCATCGAGGATTGGAATCAGACTGGCAGCGATCGCAGTTGGCACAGGTTTGCTCGTGATTGGCACTGCACTCATCTACTGGCAGGTCAGCCGGAATTACCTTTGATTCGTACCTTATCCAGTGGAAATCAAGAAGCGACCTATAGTTGGGGATGTGTGCATCCTCAGTGATATCGGCAATCCGTTACCACTGCAAAAGCCCACAACGAGGATTCCGTCCAATGCCTCGCTCCTTGAACAGTGCTCTGAAATAATCACTGGTTACCAGAACCGTAACGATCGCCCCTCAGTCATCCTGACCATGACATGCTGAAAGCGTAGGAATGAGTCATTCAGAAGCGACTGGGAGTGCAGCAATGGGTCAGCGTCAACAATGGGGAATGGGTGCGATACGGGTTGGCATACAGGCTATCGCCAACGCGGCTGGCAGCTTGATGCTGTTGGGTTTAGTAGGATGGAGCCAGGGGGCACAGATGGAACCAGCCTTTGCCAATCCGTTTGCCGGAACATTCCGCCCCCAACCTGTTCAACCCCAACCTTCATTGATTGCCCAGCAATCTCAGGCCGTGAATCCAAAACTGGTCAGTGCCAATACACGCTTTGGACTCAAGCTCTTTTCTGAGATCCTGAAGCGAGACTCGAACAAGAATGTGTTTGTCTCGCCATCGAGTGTCGCGATCGCGCTTTCAATGGCCTATAACGGAGCCAATGGCGAGACGCAGCAGGCAATGGCCCGAGCGCTGAACGTGCAGGGGATGAGCCTAGAGGAACTGAATCGCGGCAATGCAGATTTGAGAGAACTTTTGCAGAATCCTGATCCAAAGGTGCAGTTGGCGATCGCGAATTCATTATGGGCCAGACAAGGCGTTCCGTTCAAACCTGAATTTATCCAGCGCAATCAGCAATTCTACGGCGCAAAAGTCGCCGAACTTGACTTTGCAGACTCGCAAGCTGCTTCCATCATCAACAACTGGGTGAATCAAAACACGCGCGGCAAGATCAGCAAAATCATCGACACCATCAATCCCAATGACGTGATGTTTCTGATCAACGCCATCTACTTCAAAGGCAACTGGTCTAATCAATTTGACAAACAGCAGACATCGCAAAAGCCGTTCTATTTGTTGGGTGGTAGTCAAAAGCAACATCCAATGATGAATCAACAGGGTGAATACCGATACTACGAAGACGCTCAAATCCAAGCGGTTAGCCTTCCCTATGGCGAAAGACGACGGATGAGTATGTATATTGTTCTACCCAAGAAGCCGTCCAACTTGTCAGACTTCTACACGAACCTGACTGCAGAAACTTGGGAATCGTTAATCAGTCGGTTGAGCACCCGCCAGGGTACAATTCAAATTCCCAAATTCAAGTTGGAATACAGCATTGAACTCAAGCAAGCCCTGTCTGCGCTGGGAATGGCAGCAGCCTTCGGCGATCGCGCCGATTTTTCCAATCTCAGTCAAGCTCCAACTAAAATTGACGAGGTAAAACACAAAACCTTTGTGGAAGTGAACGAAGAAGGCACCGAAGCCGCCGCCGTCACGTCCATTGGCATTCGAGCAACCTCGATTAGAATTCCGGAGGAACCATTCAGAATGGTGGTCGATCGCCCCTTCTTCTGTGCCATTCGCGACAACCAAACGGGTGCTGTGCTGTTTATGGGTTCAATTGTGGATCCGAAGGTGTAATCAACCCCGTCCAGCTCAGAATCTGTGCGTTCCCTTCAGAAAAACTCCAGGTCTGGACGTGAATAAGGTTTAGTGTCACAAAAGGATAAATTCCTAACCCGGGTTGAGATGGTAAGCTAACGGATGTTCCCAGTGTCAGACCTGCCTGGGCAGTTTAGCAATTATTTAACTTATTGCTAGCTGTAAGCCTGTGTTTTCAGGTTTTAAGCAGTTTGAAAGCGTGTATAAGCACGCTTTTACATTTAGAACAGGTAGGTTTGGCGTTAAGATTCTTGACGAACTCATTGAAACCTATGACAAGGAATTGGGATGCCAAATCTGTAACTCTGCCGTTGCATCAATGCTTACCGCAACTTGGCATGAGCATATCTCGAAAGCTCCTCACATCTGTTTATCGAACACCAATGATCATCTCCTCACGAATATCTAGACGAATGGAGCATATGCGATCGCACCCTGGTTTTCGAGCAGCAAGATTCCTTCAGAAAAGCTGATACTGAGAAGCTGAGCATTCTCCTCGTTTTTCCTCGTTCCAACGCTTTGCCTTGGAACGCAAACTTAGAGGCTCTGCCTCTAATGACTGGGTGGCAGAGCCACTGGTTAGGGCATTTCCAGGTTTTACCTGGAAACGAGAGGAACGAGAGGAAAGTCCTAAATAAGAAATGGTTGGGATAATCGTCGCGGATTATCCCAACCAGTACTCCCACAACAGAATCAACTTGGGAACACAAACCCTACACGTTGCCCTAGCTCACGTAGGAGAAGGAATTCAACGAAAGGTTGCTCACACTTTCGACAATCCCAATCAAATCTCCCTGGTAGTAGATTGCTGTATCAAGCTTGCCGTTATTGCCACTGTAGTAACCCGTGCCCACTGAGTAGTAAGACTTTTCACCATACAGCTGGATCTTGTCGCCTTCGTAGGCATCGTAGTCTTTGATCACCGCGTAACTATAAGCTCCATAGATACCCGGATCTTCATAGTACGAAGTCCACTTATCACCCAGAACAAACGTGTCACCCCCTTTGCCACCTTCCAGGTAGTCAATTTCATAGTAGTTACCGTAGTCGTAACTACCGTAGTCATAACCCCCAAAGCCGGTTAGGGTGTCATTCCCCTCGCCGCCATAAACGTAGTCATTACCGAAGCCACCGTAAACGGCATCGTATCCATCATCACCGTAGACGTAGTCATTGCCATAGCCGCCATCGACGGTGTCATTGCCATAGCCACCGTAGACGTAGTCATTGCCATAGTCACCGTAGACGTAATCATTGCCATAGTCGCCATAGGCGTAGTCATTGCCATAGCCGCCATCAACGGTGTCATTGCCCTCTCCACCGTAGACTTTGTCATTGCCATAGCCGCCATCAATGTAGTCGTAGTCATCTTCACCGTAAAGATTGTCGTTGCCCTTGCCGCCATAGACCGTGTCGTTACCCTTGCCGCCATAGACCGTGTCGTTCCAGTAGTTGCCTGCGAGGTAGTCGTGCCCTTCTTTTCCTTCTGCATAGAAGTGATCTTTACCGGGGTAGACGTATTGGTCGTTGCCAGAGGTGCCGTAGTAGTTGTAAGTCATTGTCAAAGCTCCTTATGGGGTAGATGTTGAAGATGTGAACTGGAGGGGGCATCCGTGTGTTTTATCTCTTGACTGCGATGTGCCCTTCTGATGAGTTACACGATGAGTTTTTGAGAGTTATGCAGTCATCTCACCTGTTCAAATCAAAAATTTGTTGTTGATTGGCTGTATGGGTCTAGAGGAGCTGATTTTAGTTATGCATGATTGTGATCACAGGGACGCTATCCGGATTACATTGGGTGGACTTGAAGCAAATCGATCAGCACACTCACCCATCTGCAGTATTTTTAATTCAGCAGAATCTTCTAATCTGAGAAGTGGATGAGTGTTGGTTACGGCGACGATTTAGCTGAGTTCAATATCAACCGCCATGAACCCCTTGAAGCTGTCTTTACTGATTTCACTGACGGTGAGCACTGCAGCGGCAGGAACCTGTACGTTCGCGATCGCCCAACCTGCGATCGCCCAGCCGCCGGTCTCCTCAATTGTGCCTGTTGCTTCGGTGCCTGCGGCTTTGCCGCCAATGGCAACCCCGAAATTTGCACCTCCTAGAGCATCCCGCCTGAATGTAGAAACATTGGTGCAGGCGCTGGATCAGAACGACGTTTCGGGAGCCATTCGACAAGTTGAATTGGGTTGGAAGTATCAGTTTGAGCAGTACTATCAGGGAAAATTCACGATTCAGTATCTGGATCCCGAGCAGATGGCGCGATCGCTGAATCAGCTGCACCGTCTGACGGGCAAGAAGACCGCCTTGATCTATGCCATCCCAACGCCGAAACAACTGGAGCTAATTCTGGTGACGCCCGGAACGAAGCCAATTCACCAGCGCATCACAGCAGCCAGCCGAGACGAATTGCTGGCTGTTGCCAAAACCTTCAGAACAGGAGTTGTGAATCCGGCATCTAAACCGAGCGATTATCTGCCGGCTGCCAAACAGTTGCACGAATGGATGATTACACCACTGGAACCTACGCTGAAGGCACAGCGAGTCGATACGCTGATTCTCTGTGTGGGAACAGGGCTACGCAGCTTACCCATGGCAGCCCTGCACGACGGGCAGAAGTTTTTGGTTGAAAAGTACAGTCTCGGAATTATTCCGGCGTTTAACCTGGTCGATCGCCATCCATCTGTGCTTCAGGGCACGCAAGTTCTAGCAATGGGAGCATCAGAATTTCAGGAGCAGCCGCCCCTACCAGCGGTTCCTGTTGAACTGGCGGCGATTACGCGCACCCTTTGGCGGGGGCGATCGCTGCTGAATCAGGATTTCACGATCGCCAACCTGAAAGCGCAACGGGCCGCAACGCCCTACGGAATTGTGCATCTGGCAACGCACGCTGAGTTTTTACCCGGATCGGCCAATGAATCCTACATCCAGTTTTGGAACCAGCAGTTGCGTCCAACGCAATTCCGGGATCTGGGGTTGCGCGTTCCAGTCGTGCAGTTATTGGTGCTGAGTGCCTGCCGAACCGCGTTGGGCAATCCCGAAGCCGAACTGGGGTTTGCGGGATTAGCGGTGCAGTCGGGCAGCAAAGCCGCGATCGCCAGCCTCTGGTCCGTCAGCGACACCGGCACACTGGTGCTGATGACTGAACTCTACCGTCACCTGAAAAC
Organism: Leptolyngbyaceae cyanobacterium RU_5_1; assembly: GCA_012034055.1. Lineage (GTDB taxonomy): Bacteria > Cyanobacteriota > Cyanobacteriia > Leptolyngbyales > Leptolyngbyaceae > JAAUSG01. The sequence continues at coordinate 17,589 of JAAUSG010000086.1, forward strand.
CGCACCCATCAAAGCCGAAGCCCTGCGCCAGGCTCAAATTGCCTTGCTAACCAAGCAAGTGAACTTGAATAACAATTTGGCCTTGCGCACCGGAAGTGCTGGCTCTCTACCGCCAGAAGTGGCAAACTTTGAAGGAACTCACTTAGCTCACCCCTATTATTGGGCGGCATTTACGCTCATTGGTAATCCCTGGTAGCATATGCGATCGCGTCAAACCCTGCTCGAAATCTTTTCCACCTTCCTGCAGTTTGAGGAAGATACTGTTCGTGGTTGGGCAACCGACACCCGCCTGCGCCGCAGTATGCAGACCTGTTTGAAGCAGTTTGCCAACGCCAATTCCTCGGAGCACTTTTGGACTGTGTACTGGCATAAACGCTGGCAGAGTGAGGGAGTAGGGGAAGCAGACAAAATCCAAAATCCAAAATCCAAAATCCAAAATTCACCCACCTCATCTCATCCTTCACCCTCTCCCCTCCTCTCCCTCGCTCACCTCTCGGCCTACCTGCAAGAGTCCTGCTACTGGAGTGCGCAGCGGACAGTGGCTCGGTTGAACCGATCGCAGCATCGGCTGTCGGACTGTTTTCAGGTGGCGATCGCGGCGGTGCCCAAAATTCTGAAGGCGTTCGATTCAAACCAACTACCCAGTCTGAAAACCTATGCCGGTACTGCATTTGGGAATGTGATTCGGGATGATTTGCGCCGTCGTCGGGAAGCCGATCGCTGCAATGAGTGGGGGTTGCTGCTGAAGTTGAGCCGCAAGCAACTGACGGAATCGCTTCAAATGCTGGACTGGGAATTGATGAAGTTGAGCGCTACGTGTTGGCGTGGATGTGTTTTGAAGCGGTTTACATTCCCAAGAAATCACCGGGACTGCGTCAGCTTGTCGCCCCCGATCTCCGCCACCTGGGAGGCGATCGCCCAGCGGTACAATCCTAACAGCTCGTCGGCAGCTCAGTGCACCTGGTGCAGACTG
>JAAUSG010000344.1 GCA_012034055.1 Leptolyngbyaceae cyanobacterium RU_5_1
GAGCACCTGACTGTTAATCAGGGGGTCCTTGGTTCAAGCCCAAGAGGAGGAGCAACAACGGAAGCTGCTTATTGAAGGCAGCTTTTTCTTTGTGCGCCATGCACGTCATTGTTCTTAGAGGTTAAAGTCCTAAACAGACCAGCTAACGGGAACTGTTAGTTAAAGGCAAGGGTGTCCTGAGCGATCAGGAATCTGAAGGAAGCCGGAGACAAAAGTTTGATCTGACGAACAGAAACATGATACAAGGCTTACTCCGTGGGTAAGTGGGCATTAGACTGCAAAGCCCTACAGTTAGACGTAAACCGGAGGTAGTAAATCATGCAGATTAAATGGAAGGAACAATGGACTTACCATGGGAGATCTGTCTGAGTTGGCCGAGGCTATTCCAAGCGAACCGGTAACGCAGAGCAACAAGACAGAAGTCAGCAGAGGCCATAGTACCGCAGAAGTTATGGAAACATACTAGAGGGAAGGGCCGAATCTTTGGAGCAGGAGAGTTTTGTTTAGAGTACTAAAGGTCAAAAAAAAAACTTCTGGGCGGAGAAATGAATAATTGGGAGCAAACACGCAACAATCTATTCGGCCTTACCGAAGGAGGAGCGATCGTACATCGCGACAAGAGCGGTAAGGTGCGCCCTAATTGGCTTTGTGCATGCGAACAAGAACGTACCCTGACGGTAGGATTGATGGATCGAGTAGCCGATCCTTTAAATCTTCAAAAGGCTTACAAGAGAGTGCAAGCCAATGCAGGGAAAAGTGGAGTTGACGGCATGGAGGTAAAAGAGTTAAGCAAGTGGATGAGAGAAAATCTTCAAAGCTTGCGAGACGAATTACTGAGCGGCATTTATCCACCTAGTCCAGTGCGAGGCGTTCAAATTCCCAAGCCACAAGGCGGCTACCGACAGTTAGGCATTCCCACCGTAAAAGACCGGTTGGTTCAGCAAGCCGTTCATCAGGTATTAAGTGAACGCTACGAGAAGATATTCTCAGAGAACAGTTACGGCTTCCGGCAAAATCGGAGCGCGCATCAAGCCCTTGCCTGATTATTCCGGATTCATTGACCCGCTTATTTCGGAAATGGTTTGACCCACCCCTGTGGTGATGAGATTTGATGCATCAAAGATATTATTTTTTGGTTGTGTTGGCGGTTGATTTTTGTCGGAGCGATTCTCCCTTGAGTTCGAATCGATGCGCGTTAGTAAAAAGGCGGTCCATGATGGCATCGGCCAGCGTTGGTTCAGCAATGTATTCATGCCATTTGGCGATGGGGAGTTGTGAGGCAATGAGGACTGATTTTTTAGCGTATCGGTCTTCGAGGATTTGAAGTAAAGCGAGCCGTGTGGTCTGATCCATTGGGGCAAGGCCAAAATCATCCAGTACCAGGAGTTTCACTTTTTCCATTTGGTTAAGCAGTTTGATGAACGAGCCATCGAGTTTGGCCAGCATGACTTTTTCAATGAACCGGTTCAAGTTCAGGTATAAGGTTCGGTAACCCATGACACAAGCCTGATGACCGAATGCACAAGCCAAAAAACTTTTACCTGCCCCGGTGGCCCCGCTGATCAAAATATTTTCGGCACGGCTGATGAAGGAACAGTCGGCCAATTGAGCGATCTGATCTTTGGACAAGTTGCGCTCTTTGCCAAAGGAGAGTTCTTCCAGGGAGGAAGCAAAGCGAAGACGACTGAGTTTGAGCAAAAGTTGCGTCCGATTGTGGATGCGGTTAAGTCTTTCCGCATCAATGAGTTGGGCGATGAGGGTATGCCCTTCTGGATGCTGGTGCGAGGGCAGTTGTAAAATAGATTCGTAGCTGCGGGCCATACCGTCCAGGCGTAGCTCGCGCAGTTGCTGTAAAGTGGCAGAAGTGTTCATAGGTAAATTAGTTTAGTTTATTGATAAGTCTGCGGTCCCCGGATCTGTGAGTGTGCGGGTGTCGTGTGCCCGTGCTCAGGGGAAGTTTTATCCAGGTTCCGTTTTAAAATATTGGCGATCATGCCATAGTTCACCGTAGGTGCAGCGAGCGCCCGCTGACAGGCGGCCTCCAGCCTTTGGTTGCCATATTGTTTGCCCAGACGAAGAATGCCCAGGCAACTGTTGTAAGTCTGTTCGTAGAACGCTTTGGAGGTAAGTATTTTTTTGATCACTTCCTGGACAGCTTGTCCACGGTAAGAAGCTTCCCGTAGAAAATATTCATCGTCCCATCCGCGCTGCTGTGCCATGTGTTTATGATTGGTGGGCATGTGCTCAGCCAACGTGGTGTAGCCATGTTTCTTGTAGCTTCGCTGATGAACGGCCACCCGTTGCCAATGGTCATACACTTCCACCGTGTCAGGGGTATAAATGATTTTGAGACGCTTGCCGATCAGGGTATAAGGAACACTGTATTGATGGCGATCTTCCCCCAGAATGACGTGATAGTTGCGCTGCACTTTGCTGTGGGTGATGTTCCTGATCAGGTAAGGAGAAGAAGGGAGTTCTTTAAGTTTGCTTTTCTCTTGCTCTTCAAACAACTGCTTGCGACTCCCTGCTTTCACTTTGAAGGGTTGGGAGTTAAACACCTCCAACTGTCTGCGAATAGCTGCATTGAGTTCTTCAAGGCTATGAAAAACCTGATCACGCAATGGAGCATAAATATTTTTATAAGCTAGGTCAACAGCCTTCTCCACACTGGGTTTGTCACGTGGCTTGCGCACACGCGCGGTCACAATGGTGGTGCTGTAGTGAGCGGCCATGAACTCCATTGCCTCGGTGAACAAAGGCTCGTAACGGTTGGCACGCACTACGGCAGTTCGCAGGTTGTCGCACTTGATACTGGGTGGAACTCCGCCCAGGTAGTAAAGAGCATTCGTTAGCCCCTTTATAAACTCCTGTTGTTGCTGGGAGCGCAGCGCTTCCACATACACATAGTGACTGAAGGGCATGGCGCAGATCAACACTTCACAACTGATCCATTCACCCGTCCCATGGTCTACATATCCCAGCTTGCCTCCGGCAAAATCTACCTGCAACTGCTCACCCGGTCGATGAACAAAATGCATTACCGCCTGGTCACGCTTCAGATAGCGGCTTAAGTGTTCACAAAACTGCGTATAACCGTAACCTTGAGGATGATCGCTGCGATATTCTTGCCAGAGCAATTGCCGCGTTACACCCCGTCTGCTAAGTTCCGTTTTGTAATACTCCAGGCGTTGTTCAATTAGTTGATGTCGATCATCGGTCAGGCGACCTGCCCGGTTTTTCTCGATCTCATCTGTCTGCACGATGGGCATCAGTTGGTCATCATCCAGCTTGAGCAATTCTTCTGTGGATAATCCACTGAGCGAAGTCCGCCTGAGATATTCGCGGATGGTGTTGCGGCTTACGCCACTCAATTGCTCAATCTGCCGGATGCTGTGGCCCTGCTGATGAAATTCAAGGATGCGTTTGACTTGATGCATACGTAGGGGTTGTGGCATGGCTTTAGAGTTTTAAAACATTAAAGCAGATGCCTGTTTGCATCAAATCCCAATCACGTCAGGGGGTGGGTCAAACCATTTCCGGAATCTTGATCCGCCAACTGGCAGATGGGTCAAATCAATTCCGAAATGGGTGGGTGAAATGATTACCGAAATGCCGGGTCAAACCATTTCCGAAATCCTGGATCAGACAATTCCCGAAACGGTGGGGCAAAGGGGTCCGGAATACTCAATTTACAAAAGAACGGTACTACTCTTCAAGGAAAAAAGCCAGGCGTTATAGTATTACCTTGAGCCAGCTGCAGGTTGGCTATCACTATCTGCATATCGCTCTATATCTCGTTTTCTTGGTACCGATGGGGGTAAGTTAAGTCACTCATCTGCATGGCTCGCGAGGCTCCAAGAAGCTCCATTGTATTCCTGACATCCACTTTTCTGTATAATAAGCTCTTATGATTCTTGACCGTATGTACGCTTACCGATAACTGCTCTGCAATCTCATTGTTGGTGAAGCCCTTAGCGATGAGGTTAACAATATCTTTCTGTCGCGGTGTGAGTTTGCTTTCGTTAAGCCTGGGAGTATA
>JAAUSG010000007.1 GCA_012034055.1 Leptolyngbyaceae cyanobacterium RU_5_1
TGATTTCAAGCAGATTCCTTTACCGTTGGAAGAGGCTATTCTCTTACCGATTCAATTGGATGAACAGCAATTGGAGTAGGGATTTCCAGCCCATCTTGCACTTTTTTGCCCGTATGTCGGCTCAACCCCGTATAGGCTTCGCCATTCAAGAAAAGCGATAGCGTAACGCACCGCAGCAATCATAATTGGTGCGTTACGGCGTTGCCTAACACACCCTACGCAATCACAATGAACCTTTAAAATATCCAGGAACAAACCCTGCCGGGTTAATAAAATGGATGGGCAATCTTGAAATCGAGGGCAAGCCGATGGGACTGCGCCAACGACGTTACAGCAAAGAAGAGATGGCTCAACGCGGACAAGAACTCTATGAGGTTGGTATTCGGCAGCAGATCGAAGTAGGCAACGAGGGCAAAATTGTGGCGATCGACATCGAAACCGGAGAGTATGAGGTTGGTGATAGCGTCATGGCTGCAACCGATCGGCTCTTCGAGCGTCAGCCCGATGCTCAACCTTGGACGCTTCGGATTGGACACAGCGCTGTCTACCATTTGGTTCGAGGAGTTTGAAAAAGGATTAATGATTCATGGAGTTGTTAATTTTCGTTATCTTTGCCCTCTGAAATAATCGTTCGTCTTGGGTTGCCGTGGAGAACTTCCAATATAGCGACCTTGGGCGATGGCAGCAAAACTCTGTTTGACTTTTACACCGGAACTGTGGTGATCTGGGATGGGCAATACCGCACGATCGATATTGCCGAATCAGAGACAGAACCCCTGCTAGGATTGGGAATACTTCGCGGATATCGATTGCAAGTTGATAATGTTGAGGGAGGTATCGTCAAAATTGAGGCACTGTGATTGTGGGTAAGGGCGATCAGTGAGGTGCGGTATCAAGATCTTCGATCCTATTCTCTGCCTCGTATCTTAAAAAAGGGACATCTGTTCGGATTGGGGGGGGTCTGGTGATGGGGATTCCGCATCGATCGCCGGATCCGACGCCAATTTATGAGCGTGGCGGGTCGTTTCCGGGAGGCGATATTTGGTAGTGCAGCGCATCACATAGGCGATCGCGGTCTCCAGGCTAATTCGATGACCGGGAGAAATGTACAGCGGCTTGGTACCAGAGCGAGTTCGCAGCGCGGCTCCAATCGTTTCTCCTTTGTGGGTGAGCGGCTGCCAACTGCCGCGATCGTCGGATAACGTCTCGTGCTTACCCACCAGTAAAGATTTGGCCACGCCGACTGCGGGCAATTTGGTAATCAACCCCAGATGACAGGCAATTCCAAACCGGCGTGGGTGAGCCGTCCCTTGCCCATCACAGAGCAGCAAATCGGGAGTAAGCTTGAGCAGCGTAAGCGCGTCCAAAACAGCGGGAACTTCCCGAAACGAGAGCAACCCAGGAATGTAGGGAAACGTGGTCGGGCGACGGGCAATGGCCCGATCCTGCACCTGCAAATCCTCCAAACTCAACACCGCAACAGCGGCGCGGGTAATCGTGCCATCCGCCTCAAACCCAACATCCACCCCAGCAACAAGGTGCGCAGTGTCTAACTGGTCTGTCAGGATGATTTGATCTCGCAGTTTTTGCTGGAGTGCGATCGCCTCATCCGGCGTCAACGACCAATCGTGGAGGGGTTCGATTTTCATCAGTGTAGTGTGAGATGGGGAGTGGGTAAGGGGTAAGGGGTGAGTAGGCAATACAACCACCAAAGACCAAAGACCAAAAACCAATTCTTGCTCATTATCCCGTTAACTGATAACCTACTCCTCTAACTCTGGCGGGATTACTGGCATCGCGGTACAGTCAATAGAAAGCACTTTCTCTGTCAGGGAGAAGTCCTGCTGCACTCCGTGGATGCGATGATAGGCGAACTGATCGGGGCACGCTACAAGGTCATCAACGTTTTGGGTTCCGGAGGCTTTGGTCGTACCTATATTACGGAAGACACGCAGCGTCCCGGCAACCCTCTCTGTGTGCTGAAACATCTCACCTTCAGCAGCACTGACCCAGCCGTGTTGCAGCAGGTACGACGGCTGTTTCGAGCGGAGGCAGAAACGCTAGAACAGCTCGGCAGACACGACCAGATCCCGCGTTTGCTGGCGTATTTTGAGGAAGATCAGCAGTTCTATTTAGTTCAAGAATTCGTTGCTGGACATCCACTCAGTGATGAGCTGGTCAAGGGGTTTCAGATGTCTGAGGACGAAGTAATCCCGCTGCTGCAAGATGCTTTGGGCATTCTGGAGTTTGTCCATGCTCAGGGGGTGATTCATCGCGACATCAAGCCTGCGAACTTGATTCGTCGGCAGGATGGCAGACTCGTCTTAATTGATTTTGGAGCTGTGAAGACGATTGGCAATACCGTTGCGGAAGTAACCGGCGAAACGAACCTGAGTATGCCAGTCTATACCTCCGGCTATGCGGCTAGTGAGCAGTGTTTGGGACGACCCCGCTTCAGTAGCGACATCTATTCATTAGGAATGGTGGGAATTCAGGCGCTGACAGGTTTGCACCCGGCTCAGTTGCCCCATGACTATGGCACATCAGATGTTGTTTGGCGGAACCGGGCGATCGCGAGTGATGAGCTAGCCACAGTGATCGATACAATGGTGCGCTACCATTTTGCAGAACGGTATCAGTCTGCCAGTGACGCTCTACAGGCACTCCGTCATGTGATTATGACTGCCCCAACCATCGTGCTCAACGCCACCGCTGCCTCAACTCCACCCAACTCCTCAGCCCCAGATTCATTTGATCGCACCTTCGTACGACCTGCCATCGGAAGGAGTCACGCTGCTCAATCTGCCAGTTTCCAGAATAAAAAAACGTTGACTCGTATGGGTCTGGCAATTTTGGGAACCGCGACAGTTGCCATTTTGGTACGCAGTTTCGCCGAGGCTCCGGTCTCCTTACCCTGGGCTTCTCAAACCATTAGTCCGATCGCAAACGAGATCCGCGATCGCATCAGCAGCGGTGAGAAACTGCTGAATAAATGGCGCTTAGCGTCTTCAAAAAAGCAGGAAGGAATTAATCAATTTGCGGCAGGTCATTATGATCAGTCCGTTGCAATCTTGGAAGTCGCACGGCAGCAGAATCGCAGCGATCCAGAAATTCTGATTTACCTGAATAACGCCCGGATTGGCGCAAAGAAGTCCTACCTGATTGCGGTGGTGGCTCCCTTGGGAAACACCCTGGATTCTGCCTTAGAAATTCTGCGCGGAGCCGCTCAAGCTCAGGACGAAATCAATCAAGCAGGCGGCATTAATGGCGTTCCCTTGCGGGTTGAGATTGCGGATGATAATAACCAAATCGAGTTGGCGCAGCAAATTGCCGAAACGTTGGCGAATGACCCAAACGTTTTGGGAGTTGTGGGACATGGGATCAGCGATACGACCTTGACCGCGGCAAAGGTTTATCAGGAAAAGCAACTGGTGATGGTGTCGCCGGTGAGTTCAGCCGTGCAACTGGCTGAGTCGGGTGACTACATTTTTCTCACAACACCCACCGATCGCCAGACTGCCAAAGCGTTGAAAGACTATATGATGAATCACTTGAATAAACGCCGAGTCGTCATTTTTCACAACTCTAACAGCACCTACAGTCAATCTCTAAAAGACGAATTTAAAGATGCTTTGTACTATAGCAGCGTCAAAGATGCCAACGTTGTAGACGAAATTGATTTATCACAACCTGACTTTGATGCCGAGGAAAGTGTCCATCAGGCAATCGCCAACAACCGTGCTGACGTTCTGATGCTGGCAACAGACGCGGCAGTCATCGAAAAGGCCATTCGTGTGATCGAAAGCAATAACCGCAGACTACCCGTCCTGGCGGGAGACAGTCTGTTTGCCTTCAAAGTCCCCAAAATTGCTAAGGAAAAAGCAGTTGGCACAGTGTTCGCCGTTCCCATTGATCTGACGGGTTCCCCCTTTCTGCAACGATCCGTCAAACTTTGGGGACAGGGAAATCTAATGAGTTGGCGCACGGCGCTGTCCTATGACGCGACCAAAACCCTAATTGCAGCCATCAGCCGCAACCAAACCCGGAGTGGAATCCAACAGGCGATGTCCCAGTCAGACTTCTCCGCACCAGGAGCAAAGGGAACCGTCAACTTCAAACCCAGAGCGATCGCCAGGAGGAACCGACCTACGTAACCATTACACCCATGCCATCCGGCAACTCCAAACGCTATGGGTTTAAGCCATTGAAGTTCTAAATAGGTGGCAGGTGTCAGGTATTAGGGTAATAGAAGCTCTGACACCTGGAACCTGCCACCTCGCCAGACTATAGACAGTTCCCAATATGGGTAATCGTATTGCCATTTCCAGCCCAAATCCAGCCAGCGCGAGGGCCAGCGACTTTCAGCCAAATTAAGCCCTCAGCCTTTGCGGTTTCACGAGTGGTATCAAACTTTTCGTAGGGTGCGTAACCCACTCCAGCGATCGCGCTAGATCGAGAAGGTTTTGAGCGTAACAGAACACCACCCGTTTCTAACATTTTTCGCGTTGGCAAGATTCGCCGACAGACGGTTGCTTGGGCTAATTCAATCGGTGCAGATGTTGAGGCTGATTCAGTGGGAGTTGCCGCGAGCACAGAATTACCCCCTGCAAATTCAACCAACGCACCTATGGCTAAACCGGAAACCACGGCACAGCCAATCTGTTTAATATTCATTGTGATTAACCTCACACCAGAGTAGATTTTCTACACCCACAGCGTATCAGTTAGACGGTGTGCTTGTCACTGGATTAGGAGTCACTTCAAGTGGGGTTTGTTGCCGTTGGAGGCGCAGACGTTCTGCTTGGTTAGCCCGAAATCGGGCCGTTGCCTCATCTAAACTTTCTTTCTGCTCAGAGGTTACCTCGTCTGGGCTACGCGAACCTCCCTGGATGGCCCGGTGGATTAAGTTCATCAATCCACTTTGTGGCCCCAATCCCTGACCTGAGAACAAATCTGAACCTGCATCTTTTGTGCGCAGGTCTTCTAACGGCTGAGGAGTGCCAGTTTGAGCATGGGCAGAGGGGACAACACCACTGGCAAGAACTCCAATCGCAAGCAAAACGCCCAAAGTAATCTGAGCAGAGCACTGAACGGACGCTAGTAATGTCTTCTGAGTCATGGGATTCAAACTCCTTCAGCTTAGACCATCATTCATTTATAGCTTACCGGGTGAGGACACGTAGCTTCATATCAGAGTAACCCAGTAAATCAGTCCTATTCAACGGCAGTCTGTTGCTCCAAAATTTGGTTACAGGTCTCAACCGATGCTCGTTGCTCCAGTGCTGTAACGAGGGCTTCATAGGTTGACCAGTTCTCTTGAAGCAAGTTTTTGGCACGTAGAGCTGACCAACGCTCCTTCTGTTCTCGTTCAGTTAGGGACAGCGGTAGCTGGGTGAGCACAGCGTTCAACGTTTGGCGATCGTCCGCACCGCCCTGCACATCCCCATAGACCAAATTTTCTGCAGCAGCTCCTGCCATCCAGATGGTGCAATAGCGATCGAGCAGTTGGGCGGGTAACTTGCCTTGCTGTAGTTCGGCGTCAAGTTCTTGCGTGTCGAACTGGATCCCTCCCAGTCCTGACTGCCCCTGTTTGAATGCCTCCCACGCACTCAAGGTATAGCCTGTCACGGGAATTCCTAAGCGTTGGGCAACCAAAAAATGTCCTGCCTCGTGCCGCACCACTCGTGCCCGATGGTCAGCGGAAAACCTTGCCAGCCAATCGAGCAGTAGCGTAGAGCCTTTGCCCTGCCAGCTAAAGGTGTCTAAGGTTGCCAATCCTAACAAACTGGCAACCGCGATCGCGGGCACAAACGGTGACAGGTCGATCAACGGCCCAAGCAAGCTCATCATCGTGATAACAAACACCGAGATGGCAATCAAATTCAGGGAAAGCTGACTCATGGGAGTGCAATTGGCGATCGGTTATTAGTTTTTAGACTAACAGTCAATTGCCAACAACCAACCGCTACTTTGTCCCTCTCGCTTTATAAAAAGTCTCTAAGCTTTTGCGATCGCCCACAAACCGCCAGTGCCAGGGTTCATAGCTAACCCCTTGCTTATTGTTCTTAGGAAACGACAACTCAAAGCTATAGAATGCCGCATTCGCTTTCAGCCACTTGTAAGCGGCTGTGTTTTCAAAACTGGGACTCAGGTTGGTAGCAGGCACGTTGCCATCGCCGATGTCGATCGCGTAGCCCGTATGGTGCTCACTGTACCCAGGCGGGGCACTGACTTTGGCCCGTTCTGTCGCCACCTGTCCCCGTTCTGCTTTCTTACCAAAGAATAGGTAATCTTGATCGGTCAGCGATCGAAAACCAGAAATGGGTACTAAAACCACTCCATCCCGACGGGCAGCGTCTTCCATCTCACGATAGGCTCTGGCAGCCACTTTTCGCAGTTTGATACTGCCATCAGCCACAATCGGGGCAAGGTCAGGCTGAGGTGCTTCTTCGTAGCGGAAGTGCCCCAGCATCGTGTCATTGCTGGTTGGGGACGCCGACGGTGAGGGAGTTGGAGACGCTTGGCTAACTGACTGAGCGGCACTGGATCGCTGCGATCGCTGAAACTGAGTAGCGACCAGTACGCCTGCCGCCAGCGCGATCGCTCCTACTGCCGTTAAACCACCGACCAGCAACAGCTTGCGGAATTTGGGTTTAGGCGCAACATCAGGCGTTTCTCGCACGGCGACAGGAATATCGTCGGGGAGGCGATGGGTGATGTTGGCAGAATTGTCCGGTGCGCTAACCTTATCCAAGCGTTAAACTCCTACCTCTGTGAGCGCCATTTGTCGAGCAAGATCTTAGCACTATGAATCCTATCTGCACGTCTTGGCGGTAAACAACAAGTTGTTGTGCCGTGTCACTGTAGGGAACTTTATTCACTTGCCAGCAACATTCCAGGTGACATTACCGGAACTTCTGCATTAGCAAATCCAGATACATCGCGAGTTACGATTACATCCACTCCATGCGTTATCCCACAAGCATATTGGACAGCATCCTCGAAGTCTGGAAAGTTCAACGCGATCGCTTGTTCCAACACGCCGCGATCAACTGCGCAAGTATGTAAATCTGTCAGAATTTGCTGAACTGCATCTTGAGCCACTATTATGCCTGCTACTTTTCGGACTATGTAGTAGATGTTTGTAACGGTTGTGGCTGCAATAAATCCCTCAACCTCGTCAGCATCAATTTTCTCAAACAATCTCGCTGCATCTTCTACAAAAGGCTCTCGTTCTTGTAAAAAGTCAAGAACGACATTCGTATCAATCAGAACCCGCATTACTGGTACTTCTCGGAGAGATAGGTAATGTAATCTGCTGCCATATTTTCACTGCTTACTACTGCTCCTTTGGCAATACCGCGCAGTCTAGACAAGCTGCCTTGCTTAGGCACTGAGCGCGTTTCCGGCTCTAAGGACTCCAACAAAGTCTGTACTAATTGCCAGCGATCGCGAACTGACAGTTGCAACACCTGTTTTTGCAATTCTCGTAATGTCATCAGTCTGTACCCTCTCCGAAGCCTATCGCCCTTATTGTAAAGGGTGTTAGCTTGAAGCCACTGAGCAACGTATTAGACTGAGCCTGCCTCTTCAGAAGTCGTTGTGAAACTGGGTGTGCTGCTACGAATGATGCTTGTATCCAAGTTGCTGACTATTTACATTCCGCTGATTGGCTGGATAGGGTTGGGCTGGATCTTGGGGCGTTTACTGCCCGCGTCCACACCGACCTATATTGGTAAGTTTCTGTTTTGGATTGGGGTGCCGATCGGGATTGTGGCTTTCCTGCGCCACACGCAGCTTTCGGCATCGCTATGGATTGCTCCGGCAACAGCGTGGACAGCGATTCTTTTAGGAGCGGGGTTAGCGTGGGTGTGGATGACTTATCGACAGCGTTTTGTCAAAGGAGCTGGGAACTGGGGTCTAGGGGCTAACCGCCAGACTCAAACGAGTTTTTTGTTGACTTCGATGGTGGGGAATACGGGCTACATTGGGTTTCCGGTTTCGTTAGCGCTGGTCGGACCGCAGTATTTTGCCTGGGCAGTGTTTTATGACTTGCTTGGATCAACACCCGGAGCCTATGGGTTGGGAGTTGCCCTGGCGGCTCAAACGGGTACGTCTCGACCCGATTGGCGACAACCATTGCGCACGATGTTAATCAATCCGGCGCTCTGGAGTTTTGGGATGGGATTGGTGGGGCGAGATGTGCCCATTCCGGCTCTTGCGGAGTCCAGTTTGCGCGGGTTTGCCTGGATGGTGGTGTCGGTGTCGCTGGTGCTGGTCGGGATGCGGCTCAGCCAATTGTCGTCGTTCAACAGCGTTCGTCCGGCGGTGATTAGCCTCAGTATCAAGATGCTGCTGGTGCCGCTAGTGCTGGGAATCGGGCTGTGGGCACTGGGGATTACGGGGCAGGTGTATCGGGCAATTCTGCTGCAAATGGCCATGCCGCCCGCCTTCGCCACGCTGGTGATTTCGGAAGCCTATGAGCTGGATCGAGAGATGGCGGTGACCGCCATCGCGATCGGCTGTCTGGGGCTGTTGATTACCCTGCCCATTTGGCTATGGCTGTTTAGCATTCAAGATGTAGCCACGGTTTTCAGGTAAGTTCTAGCCGTAGGTTAGAAGACAATAAGACCTGTGTTGTTCACACTGCTAGTAAATAGCCTGAAACCTGAGAGACACCATGAAAGGGGCGCGTCCATCGATTCAAAATGCGGGAAACCAAGCAGAACAGATTGCCAGAAAAGCGGCGAATCATCCGTGGGTAGAGCCGTTAGCCCGACTTGGCTTCGTCTGCAAAGGGTTGGTTTACGCGATCGTTGGACTGTTGGCAACGCAGGCAGCACTGGGAGCGGGAGGTGAGAAGACTGATGCTCGAGGTGCGCTTGGGACGATTGTCACCCAGCCATTTGGACAAATTCTACTCAGCCTGGTTGCGATCGGCTTGATAGGGTATGCATTCTGGCGCGTTGTGGAAGCAATGATTGACCCTGAGAATAAAGGCAACGGTGCAAAAGGGATTTTTCAGCGCCTTGGCTATGTGGGTGATGGATTGATCTATGCCGGATTAGCCATTACAGCCGTCAAGATTTTGATCGGTGTAGGGAGTGGCGATCGCAATCAGACCAGAGACTGGACCGCTCTCCTGCTTGCTCAACCCTTTGGTCAATGGCTAGTTGGAGTGGTCGGAGCAGGGGTGATTGGCTTTGGGTTCTACCAGTTCTACAAAGCGTATACTGCTAAGTTCTGTCGCGAGTTGAAGCTGAACGAGATGAGTGCTAGAGAGCGAACCTGGATCACCCGTAGCGGCAGGTTAGGGTATGCGGCACGGGGTGTCGTCTTTACCATCATCGGCTTGTTCTTGATTCAAGCAGCCCAGCAGACGAACCCGAATCAAGCTATAGGGGTTGGCGAGGCACTGGAAGCCCTCGCCCAACAGCCCTACGGTCCCTGGCTACTGGGAATTGTCGCGATCGGGCTAATTGCTTACGGTCTCTACTTCGCCGTTCAAGCTCGGTATCGCCAAACGTTCAGCTAGTGGTCTATCAATAACACTAACGTTGGGATTCGGCAGTTCTAAAACCGATCAGTTTGCAACATTAGGTGAGTGGGCTGCAGCCAGCTCTGCTGGGGTGATGCGTTCGTAAGGTTCAAACGGCTGGTGAATCCAGGGATTATCGGGGAGATAGTCTACGTAGTAGTCTGGAGCGATCACGGAGCAGTCCTTGTACCAGAGGACGGCAGTACGAATCTCCTCAACGTAAAATCCGTAGTTTCGATCTAGCCAGACTAGGGTCTTTTGCAAGGTGATACCAGAATCCACCAGATCATCGACCAGCAGGATATGGTTACCGAGGTTAGCGGTGGTCATGGTCAGGTCGCGGGCAAAGGTGATCGAGCCACGAACTTGATTGTTAGTTCCGCCGTAGGATGAGGTGGCCAGAATGGCTAGAGGTAAATCGTAGATGCGGGCCAGGATGTCGCCGACTCTCAAACCACCCTTTGCCAGACAGATAATTTGGTTGAAGTGCCAGTTCGATTGGTAGATGTTGACCGCGAGTTGCTCAATCTTTTGGTGGTAGTCGGACCAGGAAACGTAGAGATCTGACATAGCTGGATGGAATGAAGCTTGAAGAGAATGATACAACTGTCTATCAGATTCTACGTTTCCAACCCATGAATAATCCTGCTGATCCAGCGGCGTCAATGCCTCAACGTCTCAGTTTTGCCACTAAGTTCGCGTATGGTATTGGAGATTTCGGTCCGGCACTGATGGCGAATGTGCTGGTGTTTTTCTTGCTGTATTTCCTGGTCAATGTCGCAGGGTTGGATGCCAGGCTTGCAGGTAGCGTTTTGCTGATTGGCAATATTTGGGATGCCGTAAATGACCCGATTGTGGGCGTTTTGAGCGATCGCACCCGCAGTCGTTGGGGACGTCGTCTACCCTGGATTGTGCTGGGGGCACTTCCGTTTGGGTTGAGCTTTTTTCTGCAGTGGCTTGTGCCCACCAGTAACCAATGGGGATTGTTTGTCTACTATGTAGGAGTTTCGCTGCTCTCCAATACCTTTTATACCATCGTCAATCTCCCCTACACCGCACTGACGCCGGAATTGACGCAGGACTATAACGAGCGCACCAGTTTGAATAGCTTTCGCTTTGCCTTCTCCCTGAGTGGCGGGATTGCCGCATTGGTGCTGGCACTGGCAATGTTCGCGATCGTCAAAAACGATCCCAAACAGCAGTTTCTCCTGATTGGGCTAATTGGGGGCGTATTGGCGACCCTGCCCTTGTTTTGGTGTGCCTGGGGAATTCGCAAACCTGTTCTCGCCGCAGAACAACAGCGTCAGCCAGTTGCAACTGAGGAATCCATTCCGATCCTGGAGCAGTTCAAAATCGCGTTCGGGAACCGTCCGTTTTTATTTGTAATTGGAATTTACCTGTGTGCCTGGTTCTCGTTCCAAAACACCGCTGCAATTCTGCCGTTTTTCGTCGTTAACTACCTGAATCTATCGGAGGCGATTTCGACACTGGCCGCGATCGCCGTTCAAGTCACTGCATTGTTGATGCTTGCCGTTTGGACACGGGTAAGCCGTCGGGTTGGTAAGCAAGCCACCTACTGGATGGGGACTGGATTTTGGCTGTTTGGACAAGTGGGGCTGTGGTTCTTGCCGCGTGGAGAGACAACCTGGATCTACCCGCTTGCCATTCTCGTTGGGCTGGGCGTCTCTACGGCCTTCTTAATTCCCTGGTCAATGCTGCCGGATGTGATCGAGTTTGATGAACTCACCACCGGACAGCGCCGCGAAGGGGTGTTTTATGGCTTTATGACGCTGGCGCAAAAAGTGTGTCGCGGCTTAGGGCTGTTTTTGATTGGGCTGGTACTGAAACAAAAAGGCTTTATTGAACGCGCCGCCGGACAGCCCCTTCCAGACCAACCCCCTGCTGCTGAAGAAGCCATCCGCAATGTGGCGGTATTTCTCCCGATTATCTTTCTCGTCGTTAGTTTGGTATTAGTTTATTTCTATCCCATCACGCGCGAAAAGCACGCTGAGATTTTGCTGAGGCTGCATGAGCGTAAACGGGGAGGTGGGGGTGAGGAGTGAGGGGTGAGGAGTGAGGAGAGTAGCCGTAGGATGGGCAAAGGGCAATTGCCCGTGCCCATCGCAACACTGAATGTTCTAGATGGGCACGCTTTGCTTTGCCATCCTACTTCTACTCTCCTCAGAGAAAACCTAGAAGCCTTGAAACTTTGTTGTGCCCTTAATAAAGCTTGAACATGGATTCGGGGATACAGATTTCCTCCCTGTGGAATGAATCAGCCCTACCTTATTAAGGGGGGTTAGGGGGGATTGCTGAGTACTTGGCATCATAGGCAGCAACTTCTCAAACAACCTCTAACGTCACGTCACAGTGACGACAACTCCTGGGCTTTCCTGAGCCAATGGATTCACTGCACAAAGGGCATAGGTTCCGGGTTCCACGGTTGTGGTCACCGTGGTGGACGGCAAGATTTGACGTAATGTCCATTGATTTCCAGTCTGGTGATATAGCGTCCAGGAACGAGTGTTTGCAGGGGCAGGGTTCCAGGTCAGTTTGCCATTGCTGCCCTGAACACCTGTTGGAACGGCGGGTGCAGTGGTGGGCAGCCATGAAATCACCGGAGCCAGGGCTGGAGCGCGATAGGTGGCGGTACGGAAGCGATCGGCAACGTCTTGGCGATTGTTGGCTAGCGCATTCATGCTGAAGAAAATGTTGCCGATCGCCAGTTCAGAGTTGAGTTGACGGGTAAGTGCAATCTGCTGTTCGATTTCTGCCAGTTCCCAGGCTTTCCCATCCAGTCGGGACAGGTTGTTGCCAGGGTAGAGATGACGCTGTTTGGGATTGTTGTCCGCCCACCACTGCAGCAGCACAGGGTAACGTTGCTGGGGGGCGTCAATTCGCCAGTAGAGTTGGGGGGAGAGGTAGTCTACCCAACCCTGCTGCAGCCACTTGAGGGAATCGGCATAGAGCTGGTCATAAGCATCTAATCCCTGTACCGAGGGGGGTTGTCCGGGGCGGTAGATGCCGAAGGGACTGATGCCGAATTTGACCTGGGGCTTGAGGGCGCGAATGCCTGCGCCAAGCCGTTGGATGAGCTGGTTGACATTGTCTCTGCGCCAATCCGCCAGAGAGAGGGTGCCGCCTCTGTTGCGGTAGTCCTGATAGGTTTTGCTGTCGGGGAAGGTTTGTCCGGCGATCGGATAAGGATAAAAGTAATCATCCAGGTGAATGCCGTCGATGTCATAGCGGCGCACCACATCCATGATCGCCTTGTAGGTGCGGTCTTGAACGACTTTGGCACCGGGATCCATCCAGAGTTGATTGCCCCAGGGATAGACGACTTCAGGGTTGGTGACGGCAATGTGGGGACGGACGTTGACCGTATTTTTGGAGGTGCGGGCCCGGTAGGGATTGAACCAGGCGTGCAGTTCGATGTTGCGCTGGTGGGACTGGGCGATCGCAAACTGCAAGGGATCATAGGCTGGCGGTTTGCCCTGGGTTCCAGTTAACCAGTGGCTCCACGGGTCGATCGCAGATTGGTAAAGCGCATCGCCTTCGGGTCGCACTTGCAGAATCAGCGCATTGAAGTGGGTCGCCTGCAGTTGATTCAGGATTGCAATCAATTCTGCCTGCTGCTGTTGAGCCGAAAGTCCCTGTTGGGATGGAAAGTCTATATTCCAGACAGAAGTCAGCCAAACAGCTCGGAATTCCCGCTGATGGCTAACCTGAACAGTTTGGGGAGGCAGCCAACGAACAATCTGGCTGGCGGCGATCGCGGGGGCTTGTCCCAACTCAACCAGACACTGGTAGATGAATGCCGCCACTTCAGCGCGAGTTGTTGGTTGCGTCGGTCGGAGTCGTTTCAGCGCTGGATAGTTGACGACGATTTCGTTCGCCGTTGCTGTGGCGATCGCTGCCGTTGCCCACCCCGGCACCTGGGCGTGATCCTCATAGACGGCGGGCAGTGAAATGGCGGTGGACGCCGTCAGTTCCAATCCATTTACCAGGGATACCAGCGCCTGAAATCGCGGAATCTTCTCATTGGGACGAAATTCCTGCCGGGGATAGCCGCTCAAGAAGCCCGTTTCATAGGCCCAGCGAATGGCGATCGCGGCCCAATAACTCGTCGGCACATCCACAAAGGGCACATAGCGACGCTTTCCAGAACGCGGAAACGCCACCTGCAGCATGACCGCAAACTCGGCTCGACTCACGGCTTGTTCGGGTCGAAAGGTGCCATCGGCAAACCCGCGCACAATATTGCGTTGAGCCAGTCCTTCAATAAACGATCGGGCCCAATGAGTTTGAATATCTGGAAAACGAGAAGATGAAACCATGAGTAGAGGATACGCTAATGAACCTTGAATGAGGATTTTAGATTGACGATTTTAGATTGAAAGGACGCGGAGAGGGGGAGACGCGGAGACGCGGGGAGTTCCTCAGCTTGATTCCCCGCGTCTCCGCGTCCCCGTGTCTTCTTCATTCCTTCTCCTATGCCAGGAACGACACCTGAGTTTGAGTGGCTTCCCAGAGCTTTAGCACCAAAAACTCAGCTAGATGAGACAGAGCAGTGACAAAAACGCCTTCGTTGGCTGCGATCGCCTCAGCAATCCAGCTTCCCTGCACCGTCACCTCAACGAACTCGTCATCCACTGGAGTCACGGTGACAACCTGGTTCTGCTCTAAACGCAGCATCCGCTCTAATTGAGCCAAACCGGGTACATCGGCGGCGAGTAAGAAAGACGCTTGCCCAGGCTCTACGTGCAGTCGTTGTCCAGCTCGAATTGCCAGCACAACTCGCTGGGCAACCAGCATCTCCAGCGGCATTGCCACACGCTCCATGTATAGTCCGTTGTCGGTATAAGTTAGCTTCAACATGGTTGGGACTCCAGTAATAGGGACTAGAGGCTAGGGAATAGGGGCATGTAGGACTCAAGTGCTCTTAAAAAATGACCCCCGCCTCTGGAGTTCAGAAGCGGGGGTGGAAGCTTTTGCGAGTGCTGCTTACCTATGTGAGTACAGGTCGATACCTGCACCTCCCGCTCTGACTGAATCGATCCGCATTCAGCAAAATCTGAATGGCTACAACAATTCCTGTAAATACACGATTTCTGTTAGCAGATTTACTGCGGCTAAGTGGATAACCGCCTAATTGATCGCCCCACTCAGACGCAAACAGCCCAACGATCGCCGGGTGCCCGCTGTTGGGTCGGCAATACATTGCGCTGGATAAGGGGGAGTGGAGTAGGCGTATCATGGAAGGCTTCGACTCAATAAACTTGTTAATCAGATGCTACAAGATGTAGCATCATGCTGTCTACACTGTGAGAATCAATTTGGGTTGAGTAAATTCCGGAGATTAAACCTTGTCCACGTCCAGACTTGGAGTTTTTCTTAAGGGAAAGCTACAGACTCCGAGCTGGACGTGGTTTATTTTTCGTTTCGCTTCTCTGCCCAAATCGCGAAATGGTTGGAGTATTCCACCAGAATGCAAAACCGGCCTGCATCCAGCTCGGACTGCCAGAGATTCAGAGCCTTTTGGCGGAGGCGTTTAGAAAGAGAAAAAATTCCGACGAGCGGTCTGCCTTGAAAAACAAATTCAGAAGTGTCTTGGCTGGGAATCCCATAGGCTTTCAGGTCTTCCGCCTTAAAGATCAAGCGTTGTCTTTGCAGAGGGAGAGCCTCTGCAACTGGACTACTTTGCTGTCGTTTCGATAAATCGGCACGGCTCCGCCGAAATTCTTCGATTAGAAGAACAAATTTGCCAATCCGAATGATGTCATCCGACTGCAGGGGAACTGGCTGACTGGCCGGAGCCTTGCGGTTGTTGATTTGACTGCCACTCGTGCTGCCAAGGTCCGTAAAGCAGTACCGTTCGCCTGTATACACAATTCGTCCATGCAACCGACTGACTTCAGGTCCATTCAGAACGATGTCACACTTAGAATTTCGTCCAATGACCACTCCATCCCGACTCGCGATTTCTGGGGTTAAAATCTTCTCTTGAGCGTTGCCGGTTTTACTGTGAATGACCTGAATTTTGATCGCATGGTCTACCCCTTTACCCAGTCCAACACCGGTCCAATTCTTGACTGAATCTCCTGCCTGAGACTCTGCAAGTTTCGTTTGCTCTACCGGGTATCTGTCTTGAAAAAATTTCATCTGTGTCCGTATCTCCAGGAAATTGTACTGGCTCTATTTGATTGATTTAGCCGTTCAGACAAATGCTTGATGCCCAACAGGATGAAGCGGCCAGTGGCTAACATCCACTTAGCAGAAGCTCACAGGTAAGTCTTGAGAAACTGGTCTAAATACTTGCTTTTACGACCGTTTTGGTCATAAATCCGGAACTTTGGATGAAGTTTTATCGCTGCAGACTGCGGGGATCCAGAGCATCCCGGAGACCATCGCCTAAGAGGTTGAATGCCAGCACGGTCAGAATAATCAAGAGGGCAGGGGGCCAGATCAGCCAGGGTTGCAAGACCAGGATGGAGGCATTGGTTGCCAGGGAGAGCATGTTTCCCCAGGACGGATCAGGCTGCTGAATGCCTAATCCAATCAGGCTGAGCACGGATTCTGCGACGATGAAGTCGGGAATGGAGAGGGTGGCGGAGATAATCACGTAGGTTGCGGTTTGGGGGAGGACGTGGCGAACGATGATGTAGAGCGATCGCCCCCCCATTGCTCGGGCGGCCTGCACAAACTCCCGTTCCTTGATCGACAACACCTCTCCCCGAATCACCCGTGCCAGTCCTGCCCAGCGAATAAAGGAGGTAATCAAAATAATCAGCAAAAAGCGTTGCGCACTGCTGAGTCCCGGTGGCAAGACGGCGGCCAGGGCAACCAGCAAGTAAATACTGGGAATGGTCATCAGGACTTCAACTAGACGCATCAGCACCGTATCGATGGCCCCGCCCAAATAGCCGGAAATCCCGCCCACCAACATGCCGAGCGGAAACGCGATCGCAATTCCTACCAACCCAATACTGAGGCTGATTCGCCCGCCATACACCAGGCGGCTGAACTGATCTCGGGCTTGCTCATCCGTTCCTAACAGATTGAACTTGGCAGCTCCGTCAGCCCCAAACAGATGCAGTCTGGCTGGAATTCCAGGAGTCAAGTCAACATTGTCAAACTTCGGATCGGTTAGAGAAAACTGAGTTGGTAACGGCAGTGTAATTTTGAACAGCCGGTACTCTGGACCTTGGACAAACAGCCGCAGCGGTGCGGGTTGGCTGCGATCGACAATCAGTTTGCGATCGCCGGTCTGCAGATCCACCGGCCCCTGCGTGGTTGGATAAACGTGCGGCCCAATGAACTGACCCGATGCAGTCTGCCAGTAAAGCTGAGTCGGCGGCAGCAACGCTCCATCAGGCTGGGACTCGTAGGGATCGTAAGGAGCAACGAACTCGGCTGCAATGACAACCAAATAGAACACCAACAACAGCAGTGCTCCAAGCCGAGCCAGAGAGTTGCGTTTCAGTCGTTTCCACCAGTTCATACGCAGTAGCCAGGAATTAGGGATTCAGGATCCAGGGAGACTATCAATTTACACTACACGCTTTGTCGGAGGGCATTTCATAATTGTCCAAACTAAACCGTGTTCACGTCCAGACCTGGAGTTTTTCTGAAGGGAAAGCGACAGATTCCGATCTGGAGGTGGTTTAGGATCGCGATCACTGTGTAGCTACGGCTCAGACCATTACTCTCGAGCTTTTGTCCGTAAAGCCTGATTGCAGAATCCAAAGTTTAAATCGTCTCTCTGGTAAAATCGGCGCTAACCGAGTTTTTCGCTGGTAACAAAGATCCTCGTTGAAATCCATTTAGGAACGAGGATAACGCTTCTCGGATCCCCCATTGAACACAAATCCAGAGAGTGTAAAATGAGACGCTTTGATACAGTCCACTCACTTCTCCCCATCCTTGCAGCAGCCGGAATGATCAGTCCCGCAACGTCGGCATTAGCCGGTGGATTTGCGTTGTCTGAACAGAGTGTTCCAGGTTTGGGAAACGCGTATACTGGCGGCGCAGCCGCTGAAGATGCCAGTACTATTTTTTCAATCCAGCTGGACTGACCCGTTTATCTGGCAAAACCTCAAGCACGGGAGTTTACGTGATTGCTCCTGCGGTCAGATTTCGCAATCAGGGATCGACGATCGTCACGGGCGCACCGTTGTTGGGTGGCGAGGGCGGCGAGGCTGGCAATGATGCGATCGTGACCAACTTTTACACGTCTCTGAGTTTGTCCGATCGCCTGAAGTTGGGTCTTGGCGTTAATACTCCCTTTGGGTTGGTGATTGATTACAAACCTGGTTGGGTCGGTCGTTATCAAGCCCTTGAGTCCAGGCTGCTCACGATTAACGTCAATCCCACTGTGGCGTATAAAGTCAGCGATACGTTGTCTGTGGGTGCAGGGATTAACGTCCAGTATGCGGAAGCCATTCTTTCTAACGCGATCGACTTTGGTTTAATTGGTCGGTTGTCTGGACTGCGAACACTACCTCAGCAGGCCGATGGCAAGGTTGAAATCAAGGGTGAGGATGTCAGTGTCGGCTACAACGCGGGGTTGTTGTATGAGCCAACCCAAACGACTCGATTTGGCCTCGCCTATCGTTCCAGAATTACCCACGATTTGGAGGGAGAGGCTGACTTTATCGTGCCCGCGATCGCCAGACCACTGAGAGCCAAGGGTCAATTTACTGATACCGATGCTGCAGCAAAACTCAAACTTCCAGATTCTCTCTCCCTGAGCGCTTACCACGAAATTAGTCCCAAGTGGGCAATCATGGGCGACCTGACCTGGACGAACTGGAGCCGCTTTGAGGAACTCCGGATTCAGTTCGACAATCCTGCCCAACCCGACACGGTTCAACCCGAAAACTGGAAAGATACCTTCCGGGTTGGACTGGGGATTAATCACACCCTCAACCGGGCGTTGACCTTACGGGCAGGCGTTGCCTTTGACCCCAGTCCAGTCAGAGATGGATTTGAGACGCCCCGATTGCCGGGTGGCGATCGCACCTGGCTGTCCGTGGGTGCCAGCTTTCGTCCGTCCCCGGCGCTTAGATTCGACATTGGCTATACCCATATCTTTGTGGGCGATAGCTCCATCAATCAATCGAGTCCCACCAGCGGCAACCTGCGAGGTAAAGTCGATGCAGGGGTAGACATTGTGGGTGTGCAGATGAACTTGCAGTTCTAGCAGACGAATTCGTCAGGACTTACGCAAACCTCGGAGGTTTAGCCAAGAATCAAGCATCGTGACCCAACGTAGTGACTTAAACCTCCGAGGTTTCAGTCAAATGCGTAAGTCCTGTCTGTATCAAATCCCATTCATGGCTATCTCTACCCTACCAAGAATGCCACTGATTTATGCAGAGTGGGCACTGCCCACTCTACGAGTTTTCAAGGACTTCTAACGGCTATCCCTATCTCACAGTATCAACTTGCACTTGAACCCTGGGAATTGGAAATGGCAGCTTGCCGGTTTGTGCGTATTCATAGGCAACATATCCAATTCCGGCGATCAAGGCGGTTGCTAACAGCGCACCCAGGATTCCATCCCCAGAACGCGATCGCGCACTTGCCTTACCAGCCTTTTGTCCGTCTCGGTAGCCGCGCAGGTACTCTGGGTTTTCAACCGGTTTTTCAACAGATTCGCGTTTATCAAGTTTCACCATATTTCCTAGCTGAACTCAGCAAAAGCACTTTGAGGCAACGCCAGATAAACTCTTGATTAAAAAATATCTTATCTGGATGAATAGCTGCCTCTGCCTATGGGTCTATTTTAGAAAATCGCGAAACCTCAAAAATCTACAATCTGCAATCTGCAATCTCCTGCCCCTATAACTCGAACAGCACCTCATTCCGGGACAGGTTAAGATTGTAGTACGGATCATTATGGTTAAGCTGCTTGAAATACGCTTCCCACTTAGTGTTCAGATTCTCCCATTCTTTAGGACGTAGCCCTGGTTTGCGACTAATAGACTCATAGTGAACCAATTGGGCATAGGGCGTTACAACGTGTCGATAACCCGCTTGATGTGCTTTAAGGCACAAATCGACATCGTTGTAATTGAGGGGAAAGCTCTCATCCATGCCGCCTAACTGGACGAACAGCTCTCGGCGCATCATTAAGCAGGCAGCGGTGACAGCTAAATAGTTACGATTGACAAGGTTCGAGCAGAAATAGCCAGGATGGTCACCGTCAACGTTGCGAAAAGCGTGACCGGGATTACCGCCCAAGACCATTACTCCAACATGCTGAAGCTTGCCGTCTGGAAAGAAGAGCTTGGCTCCCACTGCACCGATTTCTTGCTGCTGGGCAAACTCCAGCATCGACTCCAGCCAATCGGGTGTGATCACTTCCACATCATCATTGAGCAGCAACAGCACATCTCCTCGTGCTTGCGCGGCTCCTATGTTGATGCGTTGAGCAAAGTTGAATGGCTCGGCACAACGCACTAGTTCAAGATCGGAACCCGCGATCGCTTGCAGAGTGCGATCGGGAATGTCGTACCCATCCACTAAAACAATCTCAACGTTCCGGTAGGTGCTGCGCTCTCGAATGCTGTGAACACACCTCTCTAAGGCACACTGGGTTCCGGCAGCCGTTTCAACCGGGGTGCCTGCGCTAGGGATGATGATGCTGATTAGGGGTTGTCCAATGATGTTGCGTCGGACTCTATGGAATCCAGCGCGTGGTCCGGCTTCTACCCGTCCTGGGTAGGGGCTACGTGCCACCATGTCTGCGATCGCCCGTCGAGCGGCTTCGTAGGCCCACGGCTTTGCCGCTTCGCCAGAGGTCACCGACGTCGGAATGATGCGCCAGTGATACAGGATTTTGGGGATGTGGTGAATGTGCTGAGTTTGCTCAACGACTCGCAGCACCAGGTCATAATCCTGTGAGCCATCAAAACCGGGACGAAAACCGCCGATCGCGCGAATCAGGCTGGTGCGATATACACCCAGGTGGCAGGTGTACATGCAGGAATGAAAATAGTCAGGTGACCAGTCGGGTTTGAAGAACGGGTCGCAGCGTTTACCCTGGGTGTTGATCTTATCTTCATCACTGTAGATGAAGTCGGCGTCGGGGTGCTGGTTGATCCATTTGGCGTTCTCAAATAAAGCCGAGATCGCCAGTTCATCATCATGATCCAGCAGCGCAATATAGTCACCCGTTGCCAACTCCAATGCTGAGTTGCTGGCCGCTACGATGTTGCCGTTTGTTTCCCGAAACACGACTTTGATGCGTGAGTCTAGCTTGCTGTAGTGGGTGAGTAAGGGTTTGATATGGGGCTGGGTTGAGGCGTCATCGGCAATACACAGCTCCCAATCTGGGTAGATTTGATTGCGCACTGATGCGATCGCCTTTTCTAGCCATTCCGCTTCAACGTTGTAGACCGGCATGATCACTGAAAAAGTTGGGCGGAGCGGCCACTGAGTCATCTGTCGCTCAGCTTGCAAAAGGTCAGATCGGGTCAAGCGGTGACGAACGATCCACTGCGGGTAAGTTACCGTCTTCCAGAGGCGCGTCTGAATTCGCTCGTGTAGAAAGCGAAGGAAGCCGCGTGTTCCTCGCTCTCGCCACGCCTGGAAAAGCTTTTGGGATTTGCTGACAATTCGGGAAAGCACAGTTTTGGGATAAAAGATTGAGTTAGTTGTTCGGTTGTTGGGGTTAGAGATTAGGTATGAATTTAGAACCTGAAACCTGAAACCTAGAACCTGGAACCTGAAACCTCCTACCCACTCCCTAAAGCTACCGTGTATACAGATCTCGGCTAAATCCAAAGACTGTGCCGGGGGACTTCCCCCCGGTCCCCCGCTTTGTGGGGTCCTAACTCCCCCACACCCCCCGCAAGGGATTGAATTTTGATTGACAAAGACGGGGGTACAGTTTCCTAGTCCAGGTGTACCAAAATCTTTTGCACCTAACCGATCGCACCTTCTGGCGGGGGTTCAGGGGACGGCTGCGTCCCCTGAACTCGGGGGGTTTGGGGGGTTGCCCCCAAGGACCGGATTTAGTAAGACTTGTGTATACACAGTAGCTCCCTAAAGTCCTGTCAGGTCATCCTCCTCAATCTTGAGTCCAAGTCGCTTTTTGAGCTTGAGCCATTGATTTCTCAGTTTCCAGAATTGGCTGCTCTGCACCTGAGAAAGGACGCGATGCAAGCGGGTATGGGTGCGATGCACGTCTGCTCTTAAATCGACAAGGCTCTGGAATAGGGTTTCAATATGGTCGGAGTAAAGCTGTGGGTGGTTTTTGAACAGTTGAACGTAGCTTTGCACCCATTTGTCATGGGTCATCTGCTGGCTTCTGGAGTTGGGCAGTTCGCGGTGGAAGTAGAGAACTTCGGGAATGCGAATCACATCCCGCCCCAGTTCGATGATGGAGAGCCAGAAATCGTAGTCTTCCCAGCCCCAGACCATATTTTCGTTGTAGCCGCCTACCTTTTCCCAGTCCACTTTGCGGTAAAAACTGGAGTTAAAAATCATGTTTCCCAGCAAAATTTCGGGGAAGCTGTAGGCGGGTACATCAAATAATCCAGATTTGTCGCCAAATTGTTCTGCTTGAGAGTAGACAATGCCAGCATCAGGCTCTGTGTTTAGGATGTGAACGGCTTTTTCGAGGTAGGTGGGAGCGATGCGATCGTCCGAGTCAAGCGGCAAGATGTATTCACCTCGTGCCTGCTGGATACCCGTATTGCGTGCTGCAGAGGGGCCCTGATTTGCTGTATGGATGATCACATTCGGCTTCTCATAGTGTTTGAGAAGCCGCGTTGTTTCTGGATCGGTAGAGCCGTCGTTGATGACGATGATTTCAAAGCTCTGATAGGTTTGGGCTAGAACGCTTGCCACGGCTTCATCCAGATAATGTCCCTGGTTGTAGCAGGGCATAATGACTGAAACCGTGGGGCGTCCATTGCTCATACCGTCCCAACCAGTACCTGCGTCCTCGCCATCTGGTCGTAAACCCAGCGGTAGGTTCTTTCCATCCCATCTTCCAGTCGAATGTTGGGTTGCCATCCCATCAAAGCCTGGATCATCGTATTGTCGCTGTTTCGACCGTTAACACCCTTGGGGGCTGAGAGGTTGTAGGTGCGTTTTAGCTTAATTTGGGCAATGTCTTCGACAATATCAACCAGTTGATTGATGGTGACGAGCTGACTGCTGCCCAGGTTGATGGGGTCACGGATGTCGCTGGCCATGATATCGAGGGTGCCTTTGATGCAGTCGTCAATGTACATGAAGCTGCGAGTTTGGTCACCGTCTCCCCAAATCTCAATTTCGTGAACCCCAGAAAGCTTGGCTTGAATCACCTTGCGGCACATGGCAGCCGGAGCTTTTTTCGCGCCCCCCGTCATAGGTGCCATGAGGACCATACACATTGTGGTAGCGGGCAATCCGAGTCACCAATCCAAAATCTTCAGTGAAGTGGTTGCACATCCGTTCGCTGAACAGCTTCTCCCAACCGTAGCCATCTTCAGGCATGGCGGGGTAAGCGTCAGATTCTCTCAGGGGCACAACATCGGGAGAAGTTTGCCGATAAGCAGGGTAGATACAGGCAGAAGAGGAAAAGAAGAAACGCTTGACGCCATATTTTTGGGCTGCCATGAGCAGGTGAGTGTTGATTAACACACTCAACATGCAAAGGGCTTTATTGTTTTCGATAAAGCCCATGCCACCCATATCGGCTGCAAGGTTGTAAACCTCGCTGGCACCATAAAGTGCCCGTTCACAAGCCGTTTTGTCGCTCAGATCGAGCTGCAAATTCTCGGCTTCGGGAGACACTTGATGCCATTCATTAATGGGTTTGATATCAACGGCCCGAACGGGGCGATCGCCTTGCTGAACTGATGCTTGAACCAGGTGTCCGCCAATAAAGCCACCTGCACCACAGACTATTATCATGTTGCACTCCTCACTTTAATCTATGCACGATTATCGATCTAGGCAGTTGTTGAACCAACTCCAAGGGGGATGTATTCACACACTTGAGCAAACTGCTCACGGTCTAGAATTCGCCAACAATCCAAGATTAACTTGTGTTGAGATGAATCGGTGGGGGCGATATCGGTTGGCTTCAGCGTTTGGAACTCCTGGCAGGTTGTGGTGATGACGATCGCATCTGCCTGTCGAATACAGTCTTGGACCGAGGCAGCATAAACGGGTTGACTTCCTAGAATTTGCCGTGCATTCTCTAATGCCAGCGGATCATAGAGGACAACTGAAAAACCCTTAGAAAGCAGTTCTTTGGCCAACGCCAGACCTTGAGACTCTTCAACGACGTTCGTGTCGGGTTTGTAAGCAAGTCCTAAAATGCCAACCGTAGCGTTGGGTGCAAGGCGAGAAAGCAGGTGGCTGGTGAGTCGAGCTACTTGTTTGCGGTTGGTTACGTCTGTTGCTTCCGCGATCGCAGCTGTGGCTCCCACTGAATTTGCCAGGAAGCCAAACGCCACATTGTCACGCGGGAAACAGGGACCGCCATATCCGGTTGCACCTTTCAGGTACTTCTTACCAATCCGGGAGTCTTGACCAATCGCGCCAGTTACCACATCCACATCGGCACCGGGAATGTGCTCACAAATCTCACTGAGCATATTGGCGTAGGAAATCTTTGTCGTCACGAAGGTGTTGACCGAAATTTTAGCCAGTTCGGCGTTCACCAGATTCATGTGAGAAACGGGTGGGGTGTTGTTGCATAGCCTGCGGTAAATGCTGGCTAGAACGTTGCCCGACGTTGGATCCGATTCACCAATCAGGATGAAATCAGGATATAGCATGTCATGGATGACGCTGCCCAGGGCGATGAACTCTGGACTGTAGCACAAGCCAAACCCTTTACCACAGCGCTTACCAGAGGCCGATTCCAATGCCGCCTGGATCTCGCCGCCGGTAGAACCGGGCATGACTGTACTGGTGATAACCACGACATGGAAGTGGTCTTTGGTGCGCAAAACAGCCCCAATCTGGGCGATCGCGACCAAAACGTATCGCAACGAAAACCCACCGTCTGCATCGCTGGGAGTTGGAACAATGATGAACGTAACGTCCGAGTTGGCAATCGCATCAGAGTAGTCTGATGTTGCCCGGATGCGATCGCGGTTGCGATCCAGCATCTCATCCAAACCTGGCTCCTGAACTGGAGCTTCTCCTTCGTTAATCTGGTCAATGGCCGTCTGGTTCACGTCTACTCCGATCACTGAGTAGCCTTTCTCAGCCAGGCATGCAACCATCGGCGCACCTAACTTCCCCAGACCAACGACAGAAACTGATTGTCCTTCCGTCACTCAATCCACTCCTCACTGCACTCACTGCAAAGACGAAGGTTTACTCCGCCTTAATCTGGAGAAGATTCTAGCAGGAATCCCTTTGAGTTTGGACGCTCCTGCCAGTAATTGGTTCCGATGCCGCGATAGATGCAGGAGCAATCCAAACGCTGGTTTGAGCCGAGGACGCGCCAATGGCAACATATCGAGCTGTCGATTCAACCGTTCCCAACTCCAGGCGGGTCTCCGTAGTCCCTGAGCAGTGATCTGCCAGGTTGCCAGGTCTAGCATGAAGTAGGTATGGTGCTTGCCGCCTAGCAATTGGAGATTCCGCTCTGCTTCTTGTCCAAAGAAAACGCCCTGCTTGCCCTGGGGGTGATGATTATAGTCGTGATTTTGGTGAACAACGGTAATCGCTCCTGTGGCGTCAATCAGCGGAATATTGAGGCTTAAGGCTCTATACAGCATCCAGTTGTCCCAACACAAACGCCCGATCGCAAATGGTGGAATCTCCGTGTAGGTGTTGCGGCTGAATACAAAATAGTCCATTGCTTGCGGCCCTTCCAGATTGCCAGATTGGGCAACGCGATCGTGAAGTCGCTGTTCCCAAGTGCTGTCAAAAGCGATCGCCTCCGTTACATCTAGATTCCAGCGTTGCCCAGTCAGCATAAATTGCTTAAAAGGAACTTGCTGCACCCCCTGCATGAAATCATCCATGAGCACAATGTCAGCATTGACATAGGCAAACAGCGTCCCCTGTCCAAGCTGCTGGGCACATTTGAACATCGAACTCATGAGTGGAGTGCCATACTCATTCCGCTCAATCTCTGGAATATGTTTCAGATTGAACTCCTGCGCTACATCCGCCGTTCCTTCATCATCACCCAGCAGAATCACCTCTGGCTGTGGGCGGAGCAACGTCCAACTCCGGATGGCGTTCCGTTGAATTATGTCAATATGGCCCCGGAACGATTTTGGAATAGCAAATAATGTCAACATGCAGAGTCAGGGTGCTTTATTAGTTGAGGAATTCCGGGCAGAACTGAGCAAACTTTTTACCCATCTTGAGAGTAATGATGTGAGGAGTGATGACGTGAAAGTACTTTCGCCACAGTGTACTCGAAAAGCAACATATTTGCGGAGGACTTGAAGACGTGCTGATTGTAAATGCTCAGGTTCAATCATCTTTTGTCGGCATGTGTGTTTACTTCTCTTTAGTTATCTGACTGTGTTCCCCATATTTCTAAGTCTTTTACCCAAAAAGTTGAGGACTCTGGTTGGGGATGACCGCAGTTACTAATCACAACAGAAATTTCGGAATTGTTTGCTGTCTCAAATAGGAACTGCTTTTCGGAAAAGTTTGTATTAGGTTCACACCAATAATGAGAGGCAATAACCGTTTGGCGATCGCTTCCCAAAACATGAACTCCAGCCCCCCCAACCCCAATTTTAAGATTGAACTGCACCAGGTATTTAGATTGCTTTTCGACCTCAATTGGACGAGACACAAGCTGGAAGTCATAAGTGGAAGTATTGGTCGTGATTTGAACGGATGCCGTCGCCTTATCTGCGACCATATTCTTGAGCGAATTAGTTTTTTCCCAGTCGCTGGCAAAATCTTTTACACGGAATGCGGGTGCAGAAGCAAGAGGAAGATTTGTTCCATCAGCGATCGCAAAATACTGCAAAGGTTGAGACAAACAACTCTCTGGAAGAGCGTTCGGATCTCGTTTTGAATTGAATTCCTTTTTTCTGCCCAAATGCAGCAGAATGAAGTCTTCGTGTTCGTACTCGTAGGCTCGATCCAGTTGACTGAATACGTTCTGAAATTTGTCAGTCAGCTCCTTGCTTTTGAGGATCTGTGCTTTCGCGCAACGATACTTTCCAAAACTTTCTTCGGCAAGGGCAGAGTAGGTTTTTTGCCAGGCAAAGAGTGTTGAAGGTTGGCGTGGGAAGATCATGCTGACTAGTGACGCCAGGTCAACATCATTAATTGCGACGTTAGGCGAATCGTTCTTTAAGGCGACCAGTAGTTTATTACTCAAAGGCAGTTTCTGATTTGTTTGATAATTGGTATCAAATACCTGATCAGCAGAAATACAAAGCATTAGAACAGCACTTGCCAGTGCTATTAATGAATAGACAATTTTATTGATTAAAATTAAACTCAGGACAACACTAATACAGTAAACACCAAAATTCTGCTCGAAGCTATTCGGAGCAGCCATCCAGCCCGATATAACTTGATGATTCGATGCAACTAAAGGAGCAAAAGAAATTACCAGGGCAGCATAGCGAAATCGTGGATCAATACTTTTATAAAAAATCAAATAGAGTAACAAACAGATGACTGAAGTACTGGAGATTAATGGATAGTGTGAATTCACCATAATCTGTTTTGATACTTCATCGGTAAAAAGGTTGAGATAAATCCACAGAATCGAAGAAGTAGCGGCAAAAGAAATAAGAATAGCCAAATATTGAGACAGCTGCTTGAAACGGTGCCTTAAATGAATTGCTAAAATTATGAATAGAAACGGGATTTTGATAAACGAATACAAGAACGGTATGCACAAATACGCTGGAATAAACGACCTATACCTCAAGGCAAGGTATACGCTGAAGAGTAAAATAACAACAGACGCTTGTGGTTCAGGAGATCTGTAAATCGGCAAATAGTAGGCTTGAGGTAGAGTAATCCAAAAAACTGAGGGGCTTGAAAGATTTAGATTAAAAAGGTAATTGACAATAGGATTTACGCTAGAAAACAGTAGAGGCAGGATGTTGATGATGAACGAAAAAAGATTTGCCTGCTTGCTTCCATAACCAAGCTGTTTCAGAATTGCTCTTACAAGAATCAGAGCTAATGCTAAGGTAACAGTATCCAGGGAAAAGTTAATCCAACCACCAGATAGTCCAAGGTTGTGCGCAAGTGTTACAATGCTTTGCGATGGTCTGGTTATAGCCTGAGAAGCAATTGAGAAATCATATTGCAGGTAGCTAGGCTCGTCAAAGGCATTTGCATAAAAGAGGTAGCCCCTAGTTTGAATAATCTGGTAAATGGGATATAGGCTTGTCAGTAATACCGTCAGCAATGCTGTTAGAGGAAATAGAACGTTAGGCATGATTTAATCCTTAGCACTCCATGATGATATGAGTGTAGGGAATTCGCAGTCGATCATGCCGAATGCTAACTCGAATATTTGAAAACACTTGAGATGCGATTTTTATGTATTCTTCTTGAGTCCGGATGTACTGACCGCGATCGTGGGAAATAATCCAGCGAGCAAGCGGCGACTGGTCTTGGGTATAACAGGCATCGAGTGAGATAAACCTCCCACTCGGTTTTAAGGCGATGCGTGCTAGTTCACAAAGTTGTAATGCTTCCATGTCATCAAGATGGTGCAGAATCGCTACAGCGAGCACAATATCAAAATAGGCTTTCTGCTCCAGCGTCTCTGTGCTAACGCGACTGCAATAGAGCGTTGCGCGATCGCCAAAGCGGGCTTTTGCTGATTCGATATAGCTTGGGTTTTCATCAAATCCGACGTACTCCACATCCCCTAAATAAGAAAGAATATCGCCTGGTCCACAGCCAATATCTAAAATTCGGTCACCCGGGTGTGGTCGAATGTATTCCTGTACAAACCCTACATAAGCAGACGAACCAGCAACCACATTTTGCAGCAGGCGGTAAACTGCAGGAATAGACAGGATAGATCGAATATCGCGCGTAGTCTGATTCATGCACCTGATCCATTTCTTTTGGCGATTACGAGCAACGAACCACCAGCCGGAAAAGAAATTCCGCTTGCGATCGCGCCTTGCTCAACTGTCAGAATCTTTTCCAAAATCTCATTTAATACCTTGCCTATTTCATACTCCTCAACTGGATTAAAATCCGTCCGCATAATTTGCCGTTTCATCCTAGACAACATCATCACTGGCAAAAGTAAAGAAACGAAAGACGTCACCCGAAGAATTATAAAGCCTGCCCGCTCAACTTTTTTCACCAATTCTTGTTGCGTATAGCGTCGCTTGTGAAAGGCTTGCTCGTCTACCAGACTCCAGAGAAACCGATGCTGAGGAACAGTTAATAGGATTCCGCCCCCCGATTTAGTCGCTTGAAACATTTGTGAGAGAACCGTTTCATCCTCTTCAATGTGTTCCAACACGTCAAATGCACCAACTACATCAAACTCTTGTTCAAACGGAATCTGGCGTGCATCCATTTGCAGCAAGGTGACTCCTGGCAAACGCTGCGCTGCAAACGCTAACCCTTCATTGAAGATTTCGCTTCCATACAACGTCTTCTCTGGAAACCTCTGTTGAATACCGGACAGCACGTAGCCTGTACCACAACCAATTTCTAGAAGACTGCGGCTGTCAGGGAAGTATGACTGCAACACCCAAATTACCAATCGATTCCGCGATCGAAACCAGAAATTTGCGGCTTCTAGTTGAGTCAGTTGTGCAAAGTACTCTGTGCTAAAGCCGTCATTAGTTTTTGCCAGATCAGGTGCAAAAGACCAATGCCCCTCATATAGTTGCGGCATCTGTCCACACTGAGGGCAACGCCAACCCGTAGAATCAAAGCGCTGTTCGCAAGCCAGACAAACTTTCATGGGTTTTGTTTCATTGACTTGAACACCGAACACTAGTCCCTGTTTTTTGCGGTAGCAAATATCGCTTTGTAGTCTCCGAATGATTTGCGACCTAGAAGATTCATAATTCCCTCGCCGAAATAGTATCCAGCCGTAGTAATAGGCTTTGGCCAATTTATGTAGGATAAGCCTAATCGCATCGGCCAGAAGTGGAGGTGGCTGACAGCTTCAACGTTGAATCCTGCTTCGTCCATCACGTCACAAAACTCCTGAACAGTCATGTTTAGAACCCTGTGCAAAAACCCTTTGTGAATCGGTTCAAGGAACAGAGCTTTGCCATTGGATCTCAAGGACTTCCGCAATCGAGGCATCACATCGAGCAGTTCAACCCTGTTCTTACAAGCAACCGTGATTGACCCCCAAGACACTAAGATGTCAAAACCGCTGTCATCTT
This sequence comes from Leptolyngbyaceae cyanobacterium RU_5_1, assembly GCA_012034055.1. GTDB lineage: Bacteria > Cyanobacteriota > Cyanobacteriia > Leptolyngbyales > Leptolyngbyaceae > JAAUSG01. The sequence continues at coordinate 29,866 of JAAUSG010000007.1, forward strand.
CCAGATCAAAAAGCGATTGTACTCGGTAATGCGGATTTCCAGTGGGGGATTGCTTTTGGGCGATCGCGATCGCGTTACTTGAAAAATCAATTCCAAGAACCGTCGCACCCCGTTTCGCTAAGTATCGAGAAATGCGCCCCGTACCGCAGCCAATATCAAGCACCTTAGCTTCATCTAGACACGGCAGGTACTGCTCCAGTAAGGACAATTGCTCTCGATGATAGTAGTAGTTCAAGTGGTTATTCGGCCACATTGAGATGGCGTCACCCTCATACTCAACAGCTTTTGAATCCCAGTACTCGGCCGTGCAGTAGAGTTGTTCTCTGTTCCATCGATTTTGCAACATTTGTCTAAGGTTGCTGACGCTCATGACGATAAACCTCTTCATCTATTTACTTTAGGATGAAACCACAGGACTGAGTTTAATATCTCTTGATTTGAATAGAAAGGAATCTCTAAAACCTTATCTGGTAAGAATTTGACATGATTCAACGTGTCAGAGCAAGGAGTAGAACTAAATGCACAATAATTCACTTTTGTTCGTGGAATCATTTCTGCCTGGTTTCAGCTCTCGCTACAGTTGTCCGCCTATTTCTCAGTATCTTCCAAAGTAAGAAATGAACAGCGCCGACAAGTATGACTAGAATTGAGTAAAACCTGAGTACAAAAGCCCCTGCCTGAGCAGACGCTAGGGTTAGACCCATACGGCTCAAAACCTCAGTAATTCCAACTTCAGAAACCCCTACGGCACCTGGAACAAAACTGAGGATATTGATCAGCGTAGTAACGGACATCAGTGCGATCGACTTCTGAAATCCGAGGTCAATGGAAATGCTATAAAGGCAGATTTGCCAACCAATTACTACCATTGCCCAAGCACAAAATGTTAAGAGAATAACTAGCAACAGAGACGATGTATTGCGGGTACATTGTCTCAGATGACTCAGAAACCGACCCAATTTCCCTTTGAAACTTACCCTATGAATTATGAAAATTCCGGTTGCTAAGAGAAGTAGTAGCAGAACCCAAGCATAGATGATGGTTGACTTGTTGATTCCAAGATCGAAATTAATCAGGAGGCTAATAACAGCTATGGAAACAATTACCAAAAGATCAATTACACGTTCTGTGATAAATGAGCTATAGCCAGAAAATCGTTCAATCAAGCCACTTCTTTTGAGTAATTCCACCTTTACCACCTCTCCTGATTGAAATGGCGTAATAATTGTCAAACTCATTGAGGCGGCGTTGCAAAGATGAAGATCAATATAATTAATCCGTATATTCAAATTCTTTAAAAGAATAAACCAGCGCCAAGTGCGCAGAAGACAGAAAATCAGGATAGATAGTGCGCCTGCTCCCAGCAACCAGACTAAATTTGCACTCTTGATGATTTGGATGATCTCCATCCACTGAAAACTTCTCACAATATACTGAAGGCAAACAAAGAAAATAATTGCACCCACCAACAAAGGCACGGTTCGTCGAGCTAAGAATTTATTCATATTCCCTCAAGTTGCAAACGCTGTTTCAACTCGCGAACCTTGTTATCAAGATCGTTGCGATTATTGCCGAAAATAAGCGCTTCACCCACTCTATTCCTACCATGAATAAATGGATAAACCAGCTCCCCCCATGCAAAATCGATAGAGAGTGAGTCAACCCATACTTCCTGTCGTAATGCTTCCAGTTCAGTTTGGTTGTAGGACAACCGTCCCTCTTTTTCCACTCCTAGAAGAACGACAGATGTAGGTCTGATGTTGACCGTTGTCGGCAGGTGCGTAACTTCGCCGCACGCTTGCTTGACACTGTACTCAACAATATTGAACCCGGTAGCCTTCTTCAGCAGGGTTGCAATAGAATTGCCTCCTAATCTTGGTGATATTTCCAGGATATAAATCTCGTTTTCTGTTGCTACAAAGTCACAATCAAAAAGACCGTCTGTAACACCAAGAAGGTGCCAAATCTTTTTGAGAATTACGAGTAGTTTCTCCTGCAGTTGAGGTGGTAGAGCTGATGGCAAATGATGTCCGCAGGTAGCTACATGGGGCGGGTTAACCGTTCGACGATCCAGAATAAACGTTAAGGCTAATTCTCCTTGGTTCACAATGCCTTCACAGGTACCCTGGAAACCATCAATGAATTCTTCAAGGATGCCTCTCGCAGTAGGACTGAAGCGAAGTGTTTCTGGCAGGTACTGATAAAAATCGCTTAGGGAGCGCACAATAAAGATTCCTTTGCTGCCGGATGAGCGATCGGGCTTCATAATCCAGGAATGCCGGAATAGATCTGCGTTTGGCTGGTAATTTAATGTAATTGGATAAGATTTTGGCGCAGGAAATGCGTGTCTATTGAGAAACTCACGGAACGCTATCTTATCGAAAACAGTGTTGGCACATTCTAGTGGCACTCCTTGAAGACCCAGTTGCTCGGCAACATACGCACTGGTTGGTACGGCAACATCTGTGCAAGGGGCAATGATACCGTCAATATTCTCTTGTCGTGCAATTTCCAGTACTGCTTGCTGATCGATCGTACTGACCCCATAACTCTGGTCTGACAGGGCATGACCTGGATTACTTGGTACATCATCTGTCGTAATAACCCGATATTCTAGCCGTTTAGCTGTGGCGATCGTCGGAATTTGATAAATGGAAGCCGCAAGAACCAACAGAGTTTTTTTATTCATGTAGTTCACTGATTGTATAAGACAGCTTTGTCCGGGTGAGTTGTTGACTGATACGCGAAATATAAATGCCGAAAATCACCAAGCATAACAGGATGAAGGCATTGAAAAAGGAAACAATCACCATCGTGCTGGTCCAACCTGGCACAGAACTATCATAGGCGAGAACTCTATAGAATATTACTACACCGAAGATGACTGAAAACAGAAAGGCCACGATACACAATAGTGCAACAAAATAAAGGGGATAGGGGGAGTAACTAAAAATTAGATTTGCGGCAAGACGAAAACTGCGTTTCAAAGTGTAGTTCGATTTGCCAAATGGTCTTGGGTCATGCCGAACAAGAACGTTGGTGTAGCGAGATGCGTTGCAAAGCATCATAGCTGTAATGTATGGAAAGACGCCTCCCATCTGGCACACGTTATTGACTACAACTCGTGTTGTAGCGCGAAAACTGGTAAGCTGAAACTCCTTAGGCAAGCCGAAGATTTTTCTGAGCGTCCAGTCAACTAATCCTCCACTGGTTCTGCGGATGCTCGAATGTTTCTTCGAGTCATAAGCACCAATGACCAGATCGAACCCGCGATCGATCGCTTCAACTAGCCTGGGAATTTCTTCCGGTGGATTCTGTAAATCATCATCCATTGTGATAATAATGGTACCAGTTGACAGATATAACCCACAAAGAATGGCATTGTGTTGACCACTATTCACAAGCAGTTTCGCAATCTTGAGTGTTTTGCCGTACTTTTTCTTGAGATCCCTTAAGATGTGCCAACTCTGATCTGGACTACAGTCATCGACTAAAACAATCTCATAGTCACAGTTCATCTTCGTAAGTACTGTATGCAATCGGGCAGCTAAGTCATCTAGAGATGCCGACGAATTATAGACGGGTATAACGATGCTAATTTTGTTGTTTGATGTTGGAACACTCACACGCTCATCTCCCACGTCATCGCCTGCCGAAGATGATAAAACGAACAAGCGGAGATCGATCTAACTAAGTTCTACTTCCTATATTTTCTTAGCAATTAATAGCAAAGAACCCCCCACCGGCAAGCAAATACCAAGTTGAATTAAACTACGTTCCATTCCAAGAATACTTTCCAAAGTAGCATTCATCCAACCATTGATTCTTAACTCTGAGTTAGCATCATACTTTGAATTGTGTTCTCGTTGCTGCGATCGCGAAAGCAGCATGACAGGTAGTAGCAATGAAACAAAAGAGGTCATTCTGACGACTTTGAATCCTGCCTGCTCCACCTTAGTTTTCAACTCCTGAGCACGATAGCGACGGATATGATGGGTGTGATCATCTGCTTGACTCCACAACCAGGGGTGCTGAGGTACGGTCAAGAGGATTCCTCCACCCATTTTTGTAGCTCGATACATTTCAGAAATCACGACCGTATCCTGATGAATATGCTCCAAAACATCAAAGGCACCAATCACATCAAACTCATCTTCAAACGGGATTTGACAGGCATCTATCTGAATCAACAGTGCTCTAGATAATCGCTGACTGGCAAACCATAACCCCCTGGTAAATATCTCACTTCCTACAGTAGTTAACTCCGGAAAAGCTTGCTCAATTCCTGACAGAACATAACCCGTGCCGCAACCTATTTCTAATAGGCTATTGGCCTGCGAGAAATAGCGTTTTAATGTCCATATAATCAGGCGGTTACGGGAGCGAAACCAGAAGTTTTTGGTTTCTAAACTGGCAAGTTCCTCAAAAAAACCAGCTTCAAACCCAGGACTCGTTTCAGTGAGATCAGGAGCGAAAGCAAGGTATCCATCAACCTGTTCAGGGACGGAACTGCACACAGGACACTCCCAGCCAGCTTGATCAAAGCGATTACCACAGACAACACAAACCTTCATTCTTGATTTTTCAGTCCTGCTCCACAGCACCTATCTTGATCGCTCCTGAGATTATAATCGTAACGATCGCATAATTTGGCAGTTCGCCCAATCTAATCAGATTCTTCTATTGACTGCGAATCGAAATGCAAAAGGTGAAGATTCACTGGAACAAACAATGCGTGAACAGGGCACATCAACAATACTGCCCGTAACTACGGTTGGTAAACTGGATCGACTCATTGAGCGAGAATATCGAGAGCAATGTAGCGCCGATCATACAACCAGTCAATTAGCAGTCAGATAACCTGATTGCTCAGAGCTATAATCTGAGGCAGTTAGTTTTGAGTTGGAAGAATGGCGACAGTCGCGATCGTGCCCATCTCTAACGCCAGTGGTGAAAAATCTTATCGCGCGATCGCAAGTGACAAGCAATCCGTTGGCAAAACGGCGGGGCAAGCCCTGGATGCGTTAACTGCTCAGTTGGGTGAAACCGAGTTTAGTACGCTGCTCGTCATCCAAAGCTTTCGTCCTGACCCGTTTTTCCAGTGCTGATCAACAAAAACGACTATCAGAGTTAATGAGTTTATGGCGAACAGCACGAGATCAGGGGCAAACTTTACTCCCAGAGCAACAAGCGGAGCTAGACGCTTTAGTTGAGGCTGAACTGAGAGCGGCAACAGCCCGAACAGCCCCATTAATGCAGCAAGTGAGTCCATGAATCTTACTACGCTGCAATTGCGAAACGAGCTAACCATCGCTGCGAGTACTGCCATGCACCTGAATACAGAACGTGGACTTGCGATCGCAATCCCCCGCATCACTCTTTATGATGTAAAGACTACGTGATAGCTCAATATCCACCTCAGTTTATCGTCCATGCTCAACATCCCTCAGCTGCTCGCAACCGAACTGTCCCTCCGTCTGGCTCAGGTGGAAGCCGCTCTGGTACTCCTGTCTGAAGGAGCCACAGTCCCCTTCATTGCCCGCTATCGGAAAGAGCGCACCGGAGAAATGACCGAGGTTCAGTTGCGCCAGCTGCTGGATCGCCACACCTATCTGACGGAATTGGAAGAGCGTAAGGCAACCATTCTGAACGCGATCGCCGAACAGGGCAAACTCACCGAGGAACTGAAAACCAGGATTGAAACCTGCCTGCAAAAAAACGAACTGGAAGACCTGTACCTGCCCTACCGACCCAAGCGTCGCACACGAGCTGCGATCGCCCGGGAAAAGGGGCTGGAACCCCTGGCAGACTGGATTCAATCGCTCAATCGCCCCAATGCTCCAGCAGGATCTCTAGAGCAGGAAGCCACAAAATACATTGCCCCTGATAAAGGCGTGAACAGTGCAGAAGACGCCCTCAAAGGCGCTGCCGACATCCTGGCAGAGGCGGTATCCGAACAGGCAGACCTGCGGGCCTATCTGCGCAACTACCTGGTCAAGTCGGGTCTGTTAACGTCCCGGATCAAACCCGACCATCCCGAAGGCAGCACCAAGTTTGAGATGTACCGCCACTATCAAATCTCTGTGAAAGAAGTTGCGCCTCACAATTTCCTGGCGCTGCTGCGCGGTGAGAACGAGGGAATTCTGACCCTGGAACTTACCTTTGATCAAGACTTCGTGCTCCAGTATTTAGCCACAGAAACCCTGCGCACAAAGGCGGCACCGATCCGACAGTTTTATCAAGACATGCTGAAAGATGCCTTCAACCGCTTGATGAAAACGTCGCTGATCAGTGCTGTCATGTCAGATCAAAAAGCCTGGGCGGATGAGGAGTCGATCAAGACCTTTGAGGCGAATTTACGCGAACTGCTGCTGGCGTCTCCGGCTGGCATGAAACCGACGCTGGGAGTTGATCCGGGCTTCCGCACCGGCTGTAAAGTAGTCGCGATCGGCGAAACGGGCAAGTTTCTGGAGTACCAGGCGATCTTTCCCCACCAATCGGAAAACCAGCGCCAACAGGCAGCCCGGACTCTGGCGGGAATGATTCAGAAGCACAAGATTGAACTGATCGCGATCGGCAATGGAACGGCAGGGCGGGAGACCGATACCTTTGTCGGTGAAGTGCTGCAAACCCTGGAGCAGAAGCCGATTAAGGTGATGGTGAATGAGTCGGGCGCGTCGATTTACTCGGCCAGTCCAGTCGCGATCGCTGAATTTCCCGACTTGGACGTGACGGTACGCGGGGCAATCAGCATTGCTCGCCGCCTGCAAGACCCCCTGGCAGAACTGGTCAAAATTGACCGAAATCCATCGGGGTTGGGCAGTATCAGCATGATGTGGATCAGAAGCGCCTGAAGCAGAAACTGGATGAGACCGTCGAAAGCTGCGTCAACTACGTGGGCGTTGACTTGAACACCGCATCGCGAGAGCTACTCACCGTTGTGTCGGGCATCACGCCTGCGATCGCCAATAACATCATCGCTTACCGCGATCAACAGGGTGCCTTTCAAGACCGGCAAGCCTTGCTGAAGGTTGCCAAACTGGGCCCCAAGGCCTTTGAACAAGCGGCTGGGTTCTTGCGCATTCGCGATGGCAAGCAGCCATTGGACAACACCGCTGTTCACCCGGAGAGTTACCGCGTCGTGCAAGCGATCGCCACCGATCTGCAGCTTCCCCTCACCCAGGCTCCCCAACTGGCTGAACGACTAAAAACCACCGACCTGAAACGCTACGTCACTGACACCATCGGTGAACCGACCCTGCGCGACATCATCCGAGAGCTAGAAAAGCCTGGCCGTGACCCCCGTGCCCAGTTCACCTATGCCACCTTCCAGGACGGCATAAACGACATCGGTGATCTAAACATAGGTATGGAATTGGAAGGCGTGGTCACCAACGTTGCCAACTTTGGAGCCTTCGTCGATATCGGCGTGCATCAAGATGGGTTAGTGCATGTCTCCCAACTCGCCGATCGCTTCGTCAGTGACCCGAAACAAATTGTCAAAGTCGGTCAGGTGGTTAAAGTCCGAGTTCTAGAAGTAAACGAGCAACTGAAGCGAATTAGTTTGTCGATGCGATCGACCAATGGATCAGAAACCACCGTCAGTCGCAGACCCGAAAAGTCCGCCACAAAACCTGCATCAAAGACTGCACCAAAACCTGCAACATTGGATGATTTAAAGTCAAAGTTCAAGAAGGTTTAGAATGAATGGCATTGATTTGAAAAACCGTTTCTCAATTCTTAGATGGGGCGATCGTACTAAAAACGTACAGATATTTTCTTGAGAATGCCATGTAGCAGAGATATCATGCGAAAAAGGTCAAACACCAAGCTCTTTGGGGTACGAGTCCCTAGTCAGAAAGCCTCAAGCTATACTTAGGGCTAAAGAGCAGGGATTACTACTTCACCTCTTGAGTTCTATTTTGAGCAGCTAGGAGCTTGTCGGAGAAATGGCTTTGATCCCCCCTACCCCCCTTAATAAGGGGAACTCTCCGGAAGTCCCCCTTATTAAGGGGGATTTAGAGGGATCTCCGACAAGCTCCTAGTAACCGCGATATTTACAAGAAGACTTGGTGCAATGGTTCAAAAAATTGCCTTATTCAACCACAAAGGCGGAGTCAGTAAGACTACAACCACCTTCAACTTGGGCTGGATGCTCGCCTCAAAAGGAAAAAGAGTAATTCTTGTGGACAGCGATCCGCAATGTAATCTCACAGGTATGGCTTTGGGAGAGGAAACCGAGGATGACGAGGCGAGGATTCAAGAAATCTACAATACGGCTTCAAATATAAAGATAGGATTGGCTCCTGCGTTTGAGGCGCAACCCAGAGCAATAGAAGCTGTCGATTGTATTCCAGTCCAAGGTCGGGATGATTTATTTCTATTGCCTGGTCACGTTGGTTTTGCCGAATATGAAGTAACACTAGGTATTGCTCAAGAGTTAAGTGGTTCAATTCAAGCGCTTAAGAACTTGCCAGGTTCTATCAATGATTTATTTGAGAAAACAGCAGCTAAGTTTAATGCAGACTATATTTTGATTGATATGAGTCCTAGCTTAGGCTCAATTAACCAGAATCTGCTGATGATTAGTGACTTTTTCTTAGTGCCGACTACTGCTGACTTTTTCTCTGTAATGGCGATCGATTCTTTGGCTAAGGTTCTACCAAGATGGTATGCCTGGGCTAAGTCAGCAAGTTCGCTTCAAATTCTAAAAGAGGCTAATTATCCTTTTCCTGATGTTAACCTGCATTTCTTAGGAACGATTGTTCAAAACTATCGAATTATCCGGGGCAAAGAAACGGCTGCATTTCAAACCTGGATCGAGAAGATTGAGAAAGCTGCCTCTGAAAAGCTGATTCCAACTCTAAGGCAGAGCAATATGCTGCTGCCGAATCAGATTTACAGAGATCAGGGAATTGAAAATAACTTTACACTTGCGAAGATTTCCAACTTCAATAGCCTGATTGCTCTATCTCAGGAACATCGAACTCCAGTTTATGATTTAACTCCTCAGCAGTTGCGACAGCAGGGAGTAGTTTTAAAGAAAAACCAGAAGAAGCAAGAAGAGTTTAGAAAAACTTTTTCAGATTTGGCAGACAAAATCATTGCACTCAGCTCTGAAAGCTCCACGTATGCAGTCAGCGCTTGACCAATTTCACATCAGCATTGGTCGCGTCCGAGACCTGATTGCACTTCATAATTCTGTCAAAGCTCAAGCCACAGGCGCACTTGACGTTTCAGACATGTTACGTGCTGCGCTGGTTCTTGCTGTAAGTGCATTGGATTACTATGTGCATGAAGTTGTGACATTGGGAATGCTGGAAATCCATCGAGGAAACCGTTCTGAGCCAATACCTTCAGCAAACACAACTCAATCGGCATTTTCACGCTTTCAAGTATCGTTGGGTGGTGCGCGTCAAGATCGACTGACAGCGATTGATATTGCCTCTTGGCTTGAAGCTGAAATTCAACAAACTCAAGGTTATACATTTTTCCAGCAATCCTACACAGTTTCAGACTTAATCCCCACAATATCGAGTAGCATCCTGGGTAGGCTAAATAGTACTTCTTGGTTAGAAAGTGAAATTAGGGAGCGTTTAGGATATCAGAGCTTTCAACAAGCAGACAAAATCGCTGATGCAATCAGATATATCTCAGACAAAAAACTGTGGGATGAGGTGGCTATCCAGATGACTAAATCCCCAAAAGATATTAAGCAGCAACTAAATTCGATTGTTGATCGAAGAAATAAAATTGCTCATGAAGCCGATATAGATCCAACTTTTAATATTGGAAGCCGATGGAACATCGATGAGGTGCTTGTTGGTGATGCAGTTGATTTTATTGAGATGCTTGTTGAGAGCATTCATCAAGTACTGTAGGAATAGCGATTGATAGCAATCCCTGTTGCTCTAACCACTGATTGGTCATTCCCGTCTGCGTGGCTAACGTCTAGGACTGCGGCAGGCTACGCCAATGACAAGCGCCAAAAGCCTTTCCGACTGATGTCCGTTAAAGTCGCCTGACGCTTTGTTGTCCCAAGCTTGAGCAGATTGGCACTGCGCGTTCTCGATCTGCGCCACTGCTTCTAGTAATGACCTCCATTAACATCAGGGGTTTGATCCGTCACACATCCACCACATATCCAATCTGGTAGGCTGAAGACATTGATTGGGCTAAGTTGACCTATGACCATTGCGATACACCCTACGGGCACGCAAGCGATCGATCAACCAATAAAGCCACTCAGCTTTGACGAGTTTCTCGCCCGTCATGGTGGCGATAACCGCTACGAACTGATCGATGGAGAGGTGTTCGACTTGGAACCAACAGGCCCGCATGAGGAGGTTGCAGCCTTCATTACTGCAAAGATCTGTGTCCAGATCGATGGAAGAGGCTTACCCTGGTTTGTCCTGCAACGAGGACTATTGCGCCCTTCTAACATCGATATGACAGCATTTCGACCTGATGTTGCAGTGGTTGATCGAGATCAACTGACCCAAGAACCACTTTGGTCTGACCAGTCGATTCTGACACTGGGCAGTTCGATTAAATTTGTGGCGGAAGTTGTGAGCAGCAACTGGCAGAATGATTATGCCCGTAAGGTCGAAGACTACGCAGTTTTAGGCATTTCCGAATATTGGATTGCAGACTATGCAGGATTAGGGGGGACTCGACAGATTGGCAAGCCCAAACAGCCCACCCTCTCTATTTGTACGCTCGTGAATGGGGAGTATGAAATTCAGCAGCTTCGGGGCAATCAGACTATCGTCTCTCTAACCTTCCCAGATTTAAAGCTGACGGCCGAACAGGTGTTGAGGGCTAGCAGGTAAAATTGCTCTGATTCGACTACCCCTTGCACAATCCAACGGCAAACGTCTATGAGTTGTGGCTCGCCATTCAAACGAAATTTTTGGCCCTGTCTCAATTGCACTATATGAGTCTTATTCATAGTCCTAAATTGAGTCTGCTAATCTAATTTGAAACCAGTCAAGCAACTTAGGACTTTTGATGAAAATAGGCAAGCGGCTAAGAGTGTCAACGGTTCAAATGCTATGAGTGAAACAGTTAAATAACTACTTGACTATTTCAAAGGGTCAAACTACGATTGAAATCAAACAGTTGTTTAACTACTTGAGAACCAGGTATCCTTATGAGCACTGACAACACGCTTCTCTCGCCAGTCAAAGTCGGGCCCTACGAATTGCCGAATCGAATGGTCATGGCTCCCCTGACGCGCAACCGGGCAGGTGCAGGACTCGTTCCAATAGACCTGAATGTTACTTATTATACTCAACGAGTCTCTGCCGGACTGATCATTACCGAAGCGACTCAGATTTCGCCGCAAGGAATGGGGTACCCAGACACGCCTGGGATCTACTCTCCTGAACAGGTTGCCGGTTGGAAATTAGTAACGGATGCTGTTCACGATCGCGGTGGTCGCATCTTCCTGCAGCTTTGGCACGTTGGTCGCATTTCCCACCCCTCCCTGCAACCAAACGGCGAACTGCCCGTTGCCCCCAGCGCGATCGCCCCCGCAGGCACCGCCTCCACCTATCAGGGACCCCAACCTTTTGTCACTCCGCGTGCTCTGGAAACCGATGAAATTCCTGGAATTGTGGAGCAGTATCGCCAGGGAGCCGAAAACGCTCTGGCTGCCGGGTTCGACGGCGTTGAAATCCACAGCGCCAATGGCTATTTGCTGGATCAATTCCTGCACGACGGCACCAACCAGCGCACCGATCAGTACGGTGGCTCCATTGAAAATCGCGCTCGCCTGCTGATGGAAGTAACCGAAGCCGTGACAGGAGTTTGGGGCAACAATCGCGTCGGGATTCGCCTCGCTCCCAGCGGCACCTTCAACGATATGTCCGACTCCGATCCGAAAGCCTTATTCACCTACGTGGTGGATACCCTCAACGCCTTCGACCTGGCCTACATTCACCTGGTAGAACCCAGAGCCGACGTCGCTCCCAAAGCCGACTTAACCTCCCACTACTTCCGCTCCATCTACAACGGCACCATTATTTCGGCAGGCGGGCATGATCGCAAGACAGGTGAGGACGCGATCGCCGCTGGAGACGCTGATCTGATCGCCTACGGCAGACTCTACATCTCCAACCCCGACCTGGCTGAGCGGTTTGCCCTCAACGCTCCGCTTAATCCTTACGATCGCTCCACCTTCTACGGCGGCACCGAAAAAGGCTACACCGATTACCCCAGCTTGGCTCTTCAAACCGCATAGATTACTGGAGTAGATGAGCTGACGCTCATGGCGTCAGCTCATCTACTCTAAACAACGAATCGCCTCCAGCATCCCCCTGGCCTTATTCAGGGTTTCTTCGTACTCCAGTTCAGGAATTGAATCTGCAACCAATCCAGCACCCGCCTGGACACTCACCGTGTGCTTGCCATTGCCCTGACGGCGGACGACCATTGTACGGATGGTAATTGCCGTATTCAATTGCCCCTCAAAATCGTAATAGCCATAGACACCGGAGTAGGGACCACGACGACAGGGTTCCAGGTCATGAATAATTTCCATTGCCCGGATCTTAGGCGCGCCGCTCACCGTCCCAGCCGGAAAGCAGGCTTTCAGTAAGTCCCAGGCCGTTTTCTCGGGGGCCAATTGTCCCGTCACATTGCTGACAATGTGCATCACATGGGAATACTGCTCAATCACCATCAGCTCATCGACCTTCACCGTCCCGTGAATGCAGACCCGTCCCAGGTCATTGCGCCCCAAATCAACCAGCATCACATGCTCAGCGCGCTCCTTCGGGTCTTGCAGCAAGTCCTCCCCTAGCGCCGCATCTTCCTGAGCCGTTTTGCCACGCCGACGAGTGCCTGCGATCGGGCGTACCGTAGCAATCGTTGGACTCTCTGGATCAGCGCGTTCTGCCTTCACCATCACCTCCGGGCTGGAGCCAATGATTTGCCAATCGCCAAAATTGAAGTACGCCATATAGGGCGACGGATTAATCAATCGCAACGAACGATAGAGCGCAAAGGGATCCCCACTGTAATCCGTTGTCAGCCGTTGAGAAATCACAACCTGAAAAATATCGCCCGCTCGAATGTGCTCCTTAGCAATTTCAACATTGGCGCAGAACTGATCTTTGGTCGTGTTACTGATGAACGTGAGGGGTGAGGAGTGAGCGTGTTGCTGCTCTTGTCCTCTCGCTCGCTCTTGATCCCTGATCCCTGGTCCCTGACCCCTAACCTCTGGAGGTGTCCATTCCAGAAGTCTGGCTTGCTCCGAGAAAGAGGATTGAAGTTTGTTGACGAGTTGGGTAACGCGATCGCAGGCCGCGTGATAAGCAACAGCCAAATCAGTATTGGGGTCGCGCAGATCGGCATAGGCGATCGCCCAGACCTTCCGCTTCACCTGGTCAAAAATCAGCAGATTATCCACCTGCATCCACAGCCCATCCGGAAAATCATCCGCTGTTGCCGGATAGATCGGAACTCGTGGTTCAATCCACTTGATCAACTCATAGCCCCAGAAGCCAAACAGTCCACCAATGCCAGGTGGTAACTGGGGCAAGGTAACCGGATGGTAAGGTTCCAAACAGTGAGCCAGAGCTGCAAATGGATCCCCGGCGAACCCATGAGTAGAGCCGTCCCGGTACGTTTGAGTTGTCTGCTCTCCCCTTGCCTCCAGCACCCAAAGCGGATCACAACCCAGCAAACTGTAGCGTCCCAGTTTTTCACCCCCTTCTATCGACTCCAGCAAAAAGCTAAAGGGTTGCCCTGCACACACTCGGTACCAAGCCGACACGGGTGTATCCAAATCAGCAACCCATTCCTGATACACCGGGATAAAGTTGCCGTGTTTCGCAAGTTCAGCAAACTGAGAAAAGTCGGGAAAAATCATAAGAGGGGCTAGGGAATAGGGATTAGGGGCTAGGGGACAGAAAGGTAAGGTGCTGTATAGTCCGCCATTCAAGCAAAGCGCCAGCGTAACGCACCATCATGAGGCTATTTCTTAACAAACCCATAGACTCTAACTTAATCGCTATTGGCGCAGATTAGTGCCCACCCCAGCACAATTTCATCAGCTTCTAGTTATGTCCCTAACCCTAGCCCCTAACCCTTAACCCCTTACCTAATTTCTATCGACTCATAGTGCGGACATTCCTTACAAGGTCCCGATGGATTCACAGCACAACGAATATAGGCCGATCGCGCATTGTACTGGCAAGTAATATCACCCACGATATATCCCACCCCCTCAATGTATTGGTAGTCCATTGCTTGCATGTAGGGGTAGGGCCGTTGCCAATAGAACCGTCCCGTCGATACCTGCATCGCAGCACGGAGACGCTCCCTCATCCGTGCTCGAACCTTTCGCACTACCACATACGAAAACAAGCCTGGAATAAAACCGACAAGAAAGATGGCGATCGCTTCTAGCATGATGTGACCAATACCCGCCGGGTATGAGGATTGCCACAAGTCTACTCTAGGACTATCACAGACCAATTGGGTTTGGCATCATTTAGCTGCTTTTCTAGACGCTTTATGACGACTTTATGAAGCTTAGACGAAGGTTTTTCTAAGGCGAGGGGCAAGAAAGGGGCGAGGGGCAAGAGGGTGAATTACTGTTTTGGCTTGTACGTTGAGGTGACGTGCAATTCCTTGAGCTGCTTGTTGTCTACAGCAGAAGGAGCACTGGTGAGTAGGCAGCGGGCTTGTTGGGTTTTGGGAAACGCGATCGCATCTCGAATCGATTCTTCACCCGTCAACAGCATCACCCAACGGTCAATTCCGTAGGCAATCCCGCCGTGGGGTGGAGCACCATACTCAAATGCCTCCAGGAAGAACCCAAATTTGTCACAGGCGGCTTCCTCTGACAGTCCAATCAGTTCAAACACCTGTGCCTGCAGCTCTGGTTGATGAATCCGAACACCCCCGCCTGCGGCTTCAAACCCGTTGTAGACCAGGTCATAGGTGAGCGATCGCGCCGTTTTCAACTCTGCCAGATCGTCTGGATGGGGAGCCGAAAACGGATTGTGAGCCGCTTCCAGTCGCTTCTCGTCTGCATTCCACTCAAACAGTGGGAAATCTAAAACCCAGAGCAGATTAATCTTGTCTGGATCAATCAGCCCTTGTTCACGTCCAACCACCTGGCGCAGCCGATCTAGCGTTTTGTTGACCGTTGCCGCATCGCCTGCCCCAAACAGTAGCAAAGACCCCGGTTGGGCATTGGTTCGCGTTAGAATTTCCTGCTTTTGGTCATCCGTCAGGCTGGTTTTAATCGCACCAATCGTGTCAATCTCATCGTTCTCGCGCACCCGAATGTAGGCTAACCCTTTGGCCCCGGCCTCGCTGGCTTCCTTGAATAGATCCCCACCCGGTTTAATCCGCACGTTGGAAATGGCGTCTCCGTCTGGAATTGGCAGAATTTTCACAATTCCACCTTTGGCAACCGCATCGGCAAAAACTTTGAAGCCAGAATCTTTCATGACATCCGATACATCTGCCAGTTCCAGTTCAAAGCGAGTGTCGGGTTTGTCACTGCCATAGCGGGCCATCGCCTGCTCATAGGTCAGACGTGGGAAAGGGCGCGGAATGTCAATGCCCTTCAGGGTTTTGAAGATATGGCAAATCAGCCCTTCGTTTAAGTCCAGGATGTCATCCCGCGACATAAAGCTCATTTCCAGATCGAGCTGGGTGAATTCGGGCTGGCGATCGGCGCGCAGGTCTTCATCTCGAAAGCAGCGGGCAATTTGGTAGTAGCGATCGCATCCGGCAATCATCAACAACTGCTTAAACAACTGGGGTGACTGGGGCAAGGCGTACCACTCACTCGGATTCACCCGCGACGGCACCAGGTAATCCCGCGCACCTTCCGGGGTCGATCGCGTCAGGATTGGCGTTTCCACCTCCATGAACCCTTCTGCATCTTCCAGATAGCGGCGCATGATTTTGATCAATTCGTGACGCAGCGTTAGATTCTGGCTCATCCGCTCCCGGCGAATGTCCAGATAGCGGTACTTGAGCCGCAACTCTTCCCGGACTGATTCTGTATCAGTACGGGAAACTTGAAAAGGAAGCTGTTTGCGAACCGCGTTCAGAATTTCAATTTGAGTTGCGTAAATCTCAACCTCACCCGTTGCCAGCTTAGGGTTGAGTGAATCGTCAGGACGTTTGGACACGCGACCAGAAATTTTGACGACGTACTCGTTGCGCAAACTAGCCGTGTCATTGTAGGAATCCGGGGTACGTTCCGGGTCGCTGACAATTTGGATAATGCCGGTGCGATCGCGCAAGTCAATAAAAATCACGCCCCCATGATCGCGACGACGGTCTACCCATCCGCACAAGGTAACTGTCGCTCCAATCTGTTCGGTTCGGAGTTGACCGCAATAGTGAGTTCGCATGGCGTTTGAACTGGCTAAAGTTGAGGGGTATGGGTTTAAGTCTAACGTTGAAGATGCAGGAAGTAGATCGGTGGAATTAAGATGAGCCGTCGTAGCATGGGTAAAGCCGTTCCGGCATACCAGAAAAGCGATAGCGTAACCCATGCCGTTCAAAAGATTGATGCGTTACGGCTGCGCCTAACACATCCTACGTTCACTTACTTACACAGGCTGATAGTGTGCGTTGACAACATTGCAAACCTTCCCATTATGCCTTGAGGAGGGGGCAACCAGATCCCCGACTTCTAGGGGAAACTTTGATGTTCACTGGCTGAACTGATGCCAGAAGTCGGGGATCTAAGCCGCGATCGCTTTCTTGCCACGTCAAAAATTGAACAATTTCCCTAAATCGAACACAGAGAAGCAAGTGCCCAAACAGGATGCAGTATTCTGATAGTAAATTCGGGTAATTCCGATTCAAAAAAGCTATCAGTAGGCAGAAGAAGTTGAACGAAGAGATCATCCCATCTAACTTCGACTGTGTATTCAAACGGTACGCAAGCGCGATCGCAGCTTTAGCAGAATCTGCGCCTCGGCCAACGATTCAACAAATCCTTGCTGTGCTAACTGCCCGCGATGCCATTCATGCAATGGTGTTGGATAAGAATCAAGAGGCCACAGACTATCTTTTGGGTATCAGTCAGTTAGATAAGCAACTGAAAGAACAGGGAAAGTTGATTGCAAAGTCTAAAGAACTGGCTGACTTGCGTTCCCTTTTAAACCCCCCACTAGAAGCCTGGTGGTGGTTTCTTGATGATGTGCCAGACAGCTTTTGGAACCGTTTTGATTGGCTCTGGAGCGCACTGACAATTCCCTGGCTAGCAGTGAATCTTAGCCTTGTTGTCGATATTTCCACCCGTTTTTTTGTTGGAGCACCGGACACAGCAGGCACGTTTGCGATCGTTTTTCAAAGCGTTTTTACCGCATTAGCAGCCGGAAGTGCATTGACAAAACCGGGACAAGATTTAGTGGATGGAATTCTGAGTAACCTGAAGATTCCCAAACGCTTCTGGCAAGAAGCAAAATTGGGTTCTGCCATCTTATTTTCACTCTCTCTCCTGGTTTTTCGAGCTTCACTTGGCTCAATTGCTATTTCATACAATAATCAGGGATTTGAAAACTTCAAAAACGGGAGACTGGATAGCGCCAAACAAGACTTTATGCGAGCGTTGAAACTGAATCCAGAATATATGCAAGCCACCTATAACTTAGGCCAAGTTTATGAAAGCTCTCAGGATATTGATAATGCACTGACCCATTACAAAATAGCTGCTGAAGCAGGGAGTAGCAGGGCTTATAGCACGATCGGACGTTTGTATAACCTGAAAGGAGATTACCCGTCAGCCGTGCTCTTTCTAATCAAGGGAAAGCGCCTAATTGAACAACCCATTACCAAATCAAAGATCGACATCGACATTGATACAAGGTATGCAATATTCAGAAATCTCGGTTGGGCACGATTGAAGCAAGCCCGCTATTTCGATGCCGAACGGTATCTTCAACAAGCGATTCAGTTAATCCCCGATCGCGGCACTGCGTATTGTTTATTGGCGCAGGTTCTGGAAGGTCAACAGCAGCAGGGGAAGGCGCTGATTGTCTGGGAAAAATGCCGTGATTATGTTGCAAAGCTGCCACCTGATCAGGTAGCTCCAGAAGTTGATACGTGGGTTGGTTTAGCAGAACAACGACTCAATTCTCAATCTTTTCAGCGGAATCGCAACAAGTTCACCCACGAGGGTAATGCCGAAACTGGATCGCGTCTCCCGAACTAAAAGTGCAGATAAAGTTTTTTACCTAGTCGCAACTAAATTGACTGAGACTTATCCGGAATCAAGAGGTAATTCCTGGAAGACACTAGTACGCGGAGCTTTAGAAACCCAAAGTCTAGGCTTCGCGGGTACACAAGTGGTACAAGTTTAAGCCCCCCTTGAATAACCACAAATCATCATGCTGAAGTTTGGTTCATCTAATCCAGTTCATGTTGCCCTAGTGTGCGGTGTAACGCTACTTATTAGCGGACTGTGCAGTTGTGATAGCAGTCCGTCTGCTCAAGCTCCTGTTGCTCAACCTGCAACCGATCCAGCGCCTCCTGCTTCACCTTTGCAGTCGTTGGCTCCAAAGTCTCCTGGCGCGTTACCACTTGCCTCGCGTACACAGCCATCTGACACCAATTCTTCCAGGAAGGTTGCGCCAACTGAGCAACCTTCGGAATCCGACAAGCATTCCTCTAAAATGATTCCACCACATTACAGTCCTTCGGCTCCGAGGACTGACGAGGATCCTTCCAGGATGATCCCACCTCTTAGGCGTCCGGTTCCAGAGGCTGACGAGGATCCTTCCAGAATGATCTCGCCTCAACCCACACCAGAACCCCCTGACCACCCACCAGCTCCTAATGCAAACCTGAATTCTTCTTCTCCTGATCCGGTTGTATCTCCGACTACTCCGCCAGCCCCGGACAATGATTGAGGAACCCACTTGTTCACACTAAAGAGTGTAGGAACATGCGATCGCCGGTCTTGCATCCATAAAACCGGCGATCGCAGCTATGGGTATCAAGTCAGATATCCGAGCCTGAGTGGCTGAATGATCCCTGGATCAAGAATGAACAGGTGTCTGTGCAATCAGACTTTGAGTTCCTGTGTGGAGCGATCGCAACTTGATTTTTGATGTGTTTGTGCTGAGTCTTTCAGATCAATCCAGCCCCAAGCCTTGAGCGCTTAAGTGTTGGCGAAGCTGAGGCAGCAGACGTTTGGGAACAATCTCAGCGGGTGACAATTTGGCGCGGGATTGGGTGGCCAACCAACCAGCGGTTGCTCCGGCAACGGCACCAATACTCCACTCGCTCTGGTGAATGCGAGTCATACCGTTGGCAATGTGGGTGACGGCAATCCCTTTACCCCCGATCAGCAGATTATCTACGCCCTGGGGAATCAAGGCTTCTAAGGGAATCAGGGTGGGACGAACACTGGACTCGCCCACGGATGCACTGGCCGCTTCGCCATCATCTTCCCAGTTGCGGTAGCGGCAGCCATGAATGTCGATGCTGTAGTGAATGCGGGCGATCGCGGTCGGGCTGAAATCTCGCCCACCGGCCATATCCAACCGCAGGTCTGACTCCCGCACTGCAAACTCACGCTGGTCATAAGCTTTCCGTCCCACAATTCGTCGCCCCTCCCGCAGATAGGGAACCATACTGAGACCGGACGCGGTTCCCAGCGGTGCATCCGCTCCAGACAGGTATGCCAGCGGCAGTTCTTTGGCGTGGTTTTCCAGCAGCCAGTGCGCAAACAGTAGGGCATGGTTTTCAGCGTGTCTGAGGGCAATCACCGACATCCCACCCAGCCAGTTCTGGCGCTGTCCAGAGGTATCGAGCTGGTCGTCTGTTAGCAACAACGGTGGATCCATGAACTTCCAATCGTTGCCCCGATTCCAATTCACGATCGTCATGTCTCCGGGAATGGGCGTTGATTGGTAGGGATCATCGGGGGCAAGACTGACGATGCGGCGGTAGTTGAAGAAGCTGCGTCCCGAAAACATCGGATAGCCCTGCAGATCGTAGTCGCTGCGATGTTCTTCCTTGGAGTAGTCTGACTCTAGCTGCTCTAGTGTCTTGAGGCTGGCTCCTTGATCATCGCGAATTGCCAGCACAAACGGATAGGTAAAGGCCTGGATGCAATCGGCATTATCTTGCCTGGAGGCATTGCGCTCTCCGGTTGTCGCCAAAGACTCAGAGCCAAGCCGATGGGGAACACCCGCCCAACCCACTAGCTCAGTGGAATCGCTGGCGTCAATCACCATCAACCGTTTGCCCGCAGGTGGCTGCAGGCGGAGTGGAATTTTCTCGAACTCGTCGTTACTGCTCCAGGAGTACCAGCTCGACAGCTCGGCGGAAAATCGACCTTTGGGAGCGTAGTTGGGCTGGCGTGGAGTGCGGCGTACCGCATAAACAGCCGTAATTTGCCGACCGCTACTATCAAACTCGGCTCCTTTGAAGGCTGTTGAGGTTTGCCAACGGCTTCCGGGAGCCTTGATTGACGCAGATTTGAGGAGCTGTTGAGCGGCGGTATCCCCAGCAGGGGGTGGAAAGCAAAGCAGTCCAACCCAGCAACTATTGATCTCTTCGACTCGTTTCTCAGTTGCCACACGGATCCAGTCTGGCAACTTCACAGGTTGCTCGGCAATTAACTGCTTGAAGTCAGTCCAGCTTTGAGAAATGGTGTCTTGCGATCGCATCTCCTGGGATTCATCCAATGCCGAAACCCCCTGAGAGCTGATTTGCCCCCCCAGCCAGGGCGTTAGCTCAATCAAGCAGGTAACCGCGCCCGACTGCATGGCATGGGAGGCAGCCGCAATTCCACCCAGGGAACCGCCAATCACAACCACTTCACAGGTCCAGGTTTCTGGGGCAGCTGGTCGGGGAGACAGGGTTGGGCGATGAATGCCGACCTGTTGGTTGCCAGCATAGGAGAGGGTGTTGGCAGAGGCACTGGGCGATCGCTGCGTCCCTGCCATCAACACGCCCACCCCATGTCCGGCTAAAAAGCCAAACAGGGACGCGGCAATGGACAGTACCCACACGGGCTGCCCAGCAAGCCGTTGATGAGCTGCAATGCGAATCCCCTGGCCAATGGCAGACGTGAGCTGGTGAGCCATCTTGCCAATCGGTTTGAGTAAGAGGCATGCCAATCCCCCGACCTGTTGGCTGGAACGCCGCCCTTGAACACGGCGGGTTGAGTCAGCCCCACGGCTACGCGATCGCGATCGCGGAACTGCGATCGGGGGCTGATCGATTGGACGCGCTTTGCGCAAGGGTTTTTGTTGACGTGCCGATCCCTGACCCGGTGTCTGCTGCTTCACACCCAACCACTACATAACTGACGAAACCGTTGTACCACAGCGTTGGCTTGATGCAACAAGAAAAATATTCATCTTCAATGCCCGCTAGCCCATCAAATCCGGGAAAACCTCTTGAACTGCCGGATGAATCAGGTGATTGTTCTGCACATTGAGTCCTTTTGCCAGAACCGGATCTTTGTCCAGCGCAGACATGCCATAGTTTGCCAGCTTGAGAACATAGGGCAGGGTGCTGTTGTTGAGCGCCTGGGTTGCCGTCCAGGGAACTGCTCCAGGCATATTCGGAACTCCACAGTGAACCACGCCAGCGTCAACATAGGTCGGATGGGAGTGGGACGTTGGGCGGACTGTTTCAATGCAGCCCCCCTGATCCACGGCAACATCAACAATCACCGAACCGGGGCGCATTTGTTCAACCAACTCGCGTGGCACCAGGATGGGTGCTCTACGGGCCAGCACCAGTACCGCTCCAATCAGCAAATCAGCGTCTGGAACAACAGACTCCATCTGCGCGGTGCTGCTGTAGAGAAGTTCGACACGGGAGCCAAAGATGGACTCCAAGTAGGAGAGGCGATCGACGCTAATGTCCAGAATTTGCACACGGGCACCCATGCCAACCGCAATTCGAGCCGCTTCAGTGCCAACCACCCCCCCGCCCAAAATCACAACCTTACCGGGCATCACACCCGGAATGCCGCCCAGCAGAACACCCCGTCCGCCTTGCTGCCGTTCCAGGAAATGGGAACCAAACTGTACCGCAAGCCGTCCGGCAATGATACTCATGGGTGCTAAGAGGGGCAGGCGTTTGTCGGGAAGTTCGACGGTCTCATAGGCGATCGCCGTCACACCCGAGTCCAGCAAATGCTCCGTCAAGCGGCGATCGGCAGCCAGGTGCAGATACGTAAACAGCTTCTGTCCCTTTTGCAGGTAGTCGTATTCGGGTACTAAGGGTTCCTTGACTTTGACCACGAGATCTCGATTCCAGGCATCCTTGGCCCGCGACACAATTGTTGCTCCCGCTTGAACATAGTCACTATCTGAGAAGCCAGCTCCACTCCCCGCTGCGGTTTCGACAACAACGGAGTGGCCGTGCTCAGTCAGCGATCGCACACTCCCAGGACTCAAGCCAACCCGGAACTCCTGGTCTTTGGTTTCTTTGGGCACACCGATTTCCATCTGCCACCTCACTGCAACACCTGCAAAAACGCTAGTTTGAGTTCAGGGAGTTCTTGCATATCACCAATAACGCAAGTGTCCTATCAAACCCATCTGTTTCTAGCTTAAGCCGATCAATTGAAAGCGGGGGGGTTAGTAGAATGGGCACTGCCCATCAAATTGTGGAATGCTTCTGTGCCAAACCGTTGTGGGCGATGCCCACCCTACAAGTGGTTCATTCATCTGAAAGCTGCTGTAATTCAGCCACCTCCAACAATAGTGACGATTTCCAGGCGATCGCCTGACTTCATTTCCGTCTTGTCCCAAAACTGCCGATGCAAAATTTCGCCGTTATACTCCACGGCAACCAATCTCGGATTCAAGCCCATCTGCTCAAGAAACAATGGCAACGAAGTCCTGGTAGGGCAGGTACGCGCTTCACCATTCACTTGCAAGGTAATCTGTTTAAGCATCCGTCGCTTCCTCATTTGAGCCTAAGTTCCCAATAGTCAATTTTATAAATTCTCTGGCGTTGCTGATTCCAGGGATGAAAAGGGTGCTGGATGCTTGAAACATCGATGGGTTTCGCTATCGCGCGGGCAAGATGTCCGCGCCACGGGCTTCAAATGATACTCCCTTGGACAATTCCGCTGTCTAGACTTCAGTTTGCCCATATATTATCTTTGTGCAGAATGATTGTGCTGCAAAGTTAATATTTATTCTGGTAGCGGAATCAATCTGATTCTTTATGACTAATTGCGGTTACAGCAATTAGTCAAGACTTGTTGGTGATTCAAAACTGCTTTTATACAAGCATTTCGAGCGTGAGCTTTTGGGCTGAGAATGGATTGGACTAAAAATGGACTATTTTTAGAGGTGGTTTCCTCGCCTTTTTACCGTTCAGTTCGTGAACCCTCGCACGCTTCACGAGGTCAAAATCTTCTCAATCCGACGGTCAGGGATAAGCCACATAATCGCAACCAGAACGTATAACGCGCAGGCAACCCACGAGTTGACAAAGGCAAGTGGAATCGCCACAGCATAGAACACAACTGACACCTTGCCCTTGAAGTCCTCACCCACCGCGATCGCCAGAGTGGAATCTTTCCCATGCTGAGAAATCAGGGTGCGGGTCAAAATGAAGTAGGCGATCGCGGCAAACAACAGCACCGCACCATACAGTGCAACTGGCAAAGCAGCAAAGTGGTTCTCGCCCATCCAGCCCGTGACGAAGGGGATGAGCGACAACCAGAACAGCAGATGCAGATTGGCCCAAAGGATACGTCCATTCACCTGCCGAACCGCCTGTAGTAGGTGATGGTGGTTGTTCCAATAGATGCCGAGATAAATAAAACTCAGTACATAGCTGAGAAATATTGGAATCAGCGGGCGCAACGCAGCTAAATCAGCCGCATGAGGCACCTTCAGTTCCAGCACCATGATCGTAATAATGATGGCAATCACACCATCGCTGAATGCTTCTAACCGCCCTTTCCCCATGGATGTATGCACTCCTGTTCCGCTTGCTTCGGACTAACTTCTGGTGCTTCTTTGTTACCCCGTTGAGTAACCACCGCTGGCGAAGAAAGATCGTCCTACGATCTACCGCCCATTGATTACTAAGAATTTTACGGTGAGAGCTGTTAAGTGCGATCGCTCGTCTCAGCCGTCTTTAATGAGACTCAATTTTAGTCTTAAATCGATTCTTTTAATCTCAAATTGGACGATCGCCTGCAATTTGTGGGTATTCAGCTAACGCTTGGACACCCATGCTTATGTAGTCTCAAATCGTAATGATTTTTGAGTTGTTAATGATGCCAGCAAGCGCTGCTCATGCTTTCTTGAGAGACTTGCTCGTCTGGGCGGGTGAGACACCCACCCCACAGGCTATTTAATTCATGATCCTTAAAGAAGAAAAACCCCCACCTGCAATTTCCAGTAAGAAATTTCAAAGCCAGGTGAGGGCGAACAGATTAGGAGAGTTTTTGGAATACAAGGTATTTGAGCTTGCTAGAGGATGCCTGAGAAGATGTTTTGATGCAATCCTTTAGGCTTCATCCAGGGCAGCAATTCCGGGTAGTTCTTTCCCTTCCAGCAGCTCCAGACTGGCACCGCCGCCCGTGGAAATGTGGCTCATCTGCTCCGCAACACCCACTTTCTCAACAGCGGCGACCGAATCACCACCGCCGATGATGGTTGTAGTACCGGTTTTGGTCAGGTCTGCCAGAGTACGCGCGATCGCCTCCGTTCCCACCGCAAACTTGTCAAACTCAAACACACCCATCGGCCCATTCCAGATCACAGACTTGCATTCAGCCAGCGCTTCCTGGAAAACTTTGACCGAATCTGGACCAATATCTAACCCCATCCAGCCATCGGGAATGTTCTCAATACTAACTGTTTGAGCATTGGCATCGGGAGCAAAGTTATCGGCAATCACCACATCGGTAGGCAGAAGTAGCGCCACTCCTTTCTCTTTCGCCTTTGCTTCCAGTGATTTTGCCAGCTCCAGCTTGTCCTCTTCTACCAGGGATTTCCCAACACTCAACCCACGAGCCTTGTAGAACGTGAAGATCATGCCACCCCCAATCAGCAGCTTATCGACTTTGTCTAACAGCGTTTCAATCACACCGATCTTGCTGGACACCTTCGAGCCACCAATGATCGCCGCCAGAGGACGTTGGGGATTTTCGATCGCCGCCTGCAAATACTTCAATTCCTTCTCAATCAAAAATCCGGCTACCGATGGACTCAGGTACCTGGTCACGCCCTCTGTCGATGCGTGCGCACGGTGCGCCGTCCCAAAGGCATCGTTAACATATAAATCTGCGATCGAGGCCAGCTTCTGCGCAAACTCCGCCCCGTTCTTCTCCTCCTCCGGATGGAAGCGCACATTCTCCAGTAGCAGCACATCGCCATTCTTCAGTTCAGCCACCTTCGCGTTCACCTCATCACCGATGCAGTCATCTGGCTTGGCTACAGGTTTACCCAACAGTTCTGAAAGGCGCTTGGCAACTGGAGTCAGGCGAAACTTGTCAGACACACGCGCTGCGAAATCGTCACCCTTGGGACGTCCAAAGTGACTCGTTAAAATGACCTTAGCTCCCTTCGAGGTTAGCTCCTGAATGGTGGGCAACGCAGCACGGATGCGAGTGTCGTCCGTAATATTGCCCTGGTCGTCCAGCGGAACATTGAAATCCGCTCGAACGAGAACACGCTTGCCAGATAAATCGGCAGCCGATAAGTTTGCTACAGTCTTCTTGGGCACCGAACCAACCTCCTAAATGAGTCTTTCTACCTATTCATATTTTTCCATGATTTGGGCATTGTCATTCGTGATCTGTCATTCGTCATTCGTCATTTTCAAGGTGATAGGTGTGAAGGAGTGAAGAGTAATACTTCCCTAGCCCCTAGCCCCTAATCCCTAGCCCCTTCAACCATTCAATCCATGCTCCGGAGCTAAATTCCATGTTCGAGACCGTTCTATTTCCAATTGATCAAAGTCGTGAATCCCAGCAGGCGGCTGAAACGGTCGTCAAGTTGATCAAGATTCACAACAGTCGTCTCATCCTATTGTCCGTGGTTGAAGAACCCGAATCTGGTACTCCAGAGATTATGTCGTCTCCAGAGGCGATCGCGAAACTGTTGGAAAGCGCCAAAAATCTTTTTGCTCAACACGGCGTCGAAGCCGAAGCGATCGAGCGCGAAGGCAAACCTGCGTTCACTATTTGCGACGTTGCCGACGAAGTTGAAGCCGACCTGATCATTATGGGGTGCCGTGGCATTGGACTCACCGACGAAGGCGCAGCCGATAGCGTCACCAATCGCGTGATTAACTTATCGCCCTGTCCGGTGCTAATTGTGCCGTAGCCTCCTCATCCCCTCCCCCATGACCTCCCCTCCCATTCAGTGGTACCCAGGGCATATTGCCAAAGCGGAAAAAGCACTCCAGGAGCAACTCAAGAAAGTTGACGTGGTGCTGGAAGTTCGGGATGCGCGAATTCCATTGGCAACGGAGCATCCCCAGGTGAAGCAGTGGATTGGCAGTAAAGAGCGAGTCTTGGTGCTGAATCGGGTCGATATGATTCCCGATCGCCTGCGCCAGCATTGGACAGAGTGGTTGAAGGTACAGGGAGAGGAACCGTACTTTACCGATGCTCAACACGGCAAGGGTGTTGATGCGGTGACTAAAGCAGTCCAGGCAGCGGGATCAAAAATGAACCAGCGCAGACGCGATCGCGGCATGCTCCCCCGACCGGTTCGAGCCGTCGTCATTGGTTTCCCAAACGTCGGCAAATCGGCGTTAATTAATCGCCTGTTGAAGCGCCGCGTGGTGGACAGCGCCCGTCGTCCCGGTGTTACCCGTCAACTTCGCTGGGTGCGAATTTCTGATCAGATTGAACTCCTCGATGCTCCCGGCGTCTTGCCCTCTAAACTCAGCGACCAGCAAGCCGCCCTAAAACTGGCCATCTGTGACGACATCGGCGAGGCAGCTTACGACAATCAGCGCGTTGCCGCCGCACTGGTTGATCTGCTGAAGAAAATTCAAATGGAATCAGCTCTACAGTCTCGTTATGAACTGGAGGTTGCTGACTCAACTGGAGAGACTTACCTGCATACCCTGGCAGAGTGGCGCTATCAGGGAGATGTAGAACGGACAGCCCGTCAACTGTTGAATGACTTTCGGGTGGGACAGTTAGGCGCGATCGCGCTGGAGTACCCACCTGATCTTTGACTCAGCTCCTCATCCTCAGTAGCAGAAATACACCCGTTTGACATAAACTTTTCCATCACAAATCCGTGTGGGTTTTTGGCTATGCAAGAAAAAGTCTAAAGAATTTATTTGTACAAACGAAAAATATGTACTTTTTATGAGTATAGAAGGAAAATCATAAAGAATTTATTCGTATGAATAGACAAAGCTTTGCCGATTCCGTAGAATCGGGGTTGCTCAAGGGAGCATCTGTTCAATAAATCAGGGCAACACGACTATGCAGATAGATAAACGCTCCAACAAGTTTTCTAGAAGAACTTTGATAGCTGCAGCCGGTGGAGGCGCGATCGCGGCAGGATTAAGTTCAAACCTACTCATCCCCAGTCGAACGATCGCCGCTGCACCTGTTTCAGGAGAAAAAATTTCTGCTGACAAAGCCCTCAAACTGTTGATGGAAGGCAATCAGCGCTATTCGTCCTATAAGTTACTTCATCCTCGTCAAGATGAGAAGCGACTGATAGAGGTTGCCAAGGGTCAAAATCCCTTTGCCATCATTTTGACCTGTGCCGACTCGCGCGTGTGTCCCGAAATCATCTTCGATCAGGGACTTGGCGACTTGTTTGTTGTCCGCGTAGCCGGAAATGTTGTCAACGATATGATTCTAGGCAGCATTGAGTATGCTGCTGGGCATTTGGGTGCGCTACTGATAATGGTCTTGGGACACGAGCGGTGCGGTGCAGTTGCCGCCGCAGTAGAGGGTGCGCAAGTGCCTGCTCATATCAGCTCATTGGTCAAAGCCATTCAACCTGCTGTAGAAACCATCAAAGGCAAAGCCGGTGACTCACTAGACAATGCGATTCGGGCAAATGTGCAAATGGTTGTCGCTCAGATGAAAACATCTGAGCCTCTGGCTGGAATGGTGAAGACTAAGAATCTGCAAATCGTCGGTGGACGCTATGACCTGGATAAGGGAGCGGTAGAAATTATTACCTAAAGATTGCCCTCACCCAATCGGAGCTGCCCTGTACACACAGGTCGAGACTGACATCGTTCAAGGAGATTTCTGACAAAGAACATACCCATCGCTATCCTCTCCCGATAGGCTATGGGGATGGGCACGCAAACTTTGCCCATCCTACTTGATCGTTTCTTTCCTGGAAATCGCCCAAGTCCTTTGCGCTCCCCAAAAAACCTAGAATTGGGGTGCTCTGCAGGGTTCGGTTCCCCCAGAATTGGGGGTTAGAGGGCGATTCGGCAGAGGTTTTCCTGGATTCAATCACTTGTGTGTACACCGTAGGCTGATTAAGAGGATGTTTGAAAAGGTATGGTCTGTGATGTTAGGCACTGGGTGATCCCCCCTAGCCCCTCTTAGTATAAGGGGGGAAATCGGCTCAAAGTCCCCCTT